>JAITUN010000024.1 GCA_031286285.1 Bacteroidales bacterium
TTTCAACAATTAAGATAAAACAAAAGAAAAAAAATAACGTTTTGAATACGAAATTTTTTGGGCACTTCTAAAAATCAGCCACTTGATTTTCAATAAAATTGTGTATCTTCGCAAAAAAAGTTATGGGTAATTGTACGTATAAACAGAGTGGCAAAGTTGGGTTTTTCGATAAAGAAACCACAAGTTTGAAAATGTCAAAGTTGGGAAATACATTAGAAAAATTACATAAAGTAATTGATTTTGAGATGTTTAGGATTGATTTAGAAGATAATCTTCTCAAAATCGATAAAAAGAGCAATGCGGGTTGCAAGCCTTATGATGTGGTGTTGATGTTCAAAATCATTTTGCTCAAACGTTTTTATAATTTAAGCGACGAACAGGCTGAATATCAGATAAATGACCGTTTGAGTTTTAAGGAATTTTTAGGATTGTCGAGCGGCGACCGTGTCCCCGATGCCCGCACGATATGGCTATTTCAAGATAATTTGATAAAGCAAAATTTAGAAGAAAAACTTTTTGAGAAATTTCATAACTATTTGGATAACAAAGGTTTATTTGTAAATGAGGGCAAGATTGTTGATGCGAGTTTTGTAGAAGTTCCGCGTCAGCGTAATAAAAAAGAGGAAAATGAAGAGATAAAGTCTGGTAAAGGCGAAAAATTGTGGAAAGATAAACCTCATAAAAAGTGTCAGAAGGATATCGATGCCCGTTGGACGGAGAAAGGCGGCGAGAAATTTTACGGATATAAAGATCACACAAAAATAGATACGAAGAGCAAACTCATTGATACATACGAAGTTACGAGTGCGGAAGTTCATGATAGTCAAGCGTTGGAGAAATTGGTCGGGGCGAGCGATAAGGGTCAGGAACTTCATGCCGACAGTGCGTACACAGGCGAGCCGATAGATAAAATGCTGAAAGACAGGGAGATAATTCCTCAAATAATCGAGCGTGCATTTCGCGGAAAACCGCTCACGGAGGCGCAAAGAGAGCAAAATCACATAAAATCCAAGGTGCGGAGTCGTGTCGAGCACGTTTTTGGATTTGTGAGCAACAATATGAACGATTTTTATATCCAATCGATTGGTTTTCAGCGAGTAAAAGGTGTTGTCGGCTTGATAAATCTCGTCTATAATATGTGTCGTTACGAACAGATTGTAAGACTTAATCTTTTGCCAATTAAAGATTAACATCAAAGAAAATAAATAATTAAATAACTGATATACAGATAGATAGGTAGAAAATTCAATTTTTTTTCATTTTTTTTCAAAAAAATGCTTTTTGTCTCAGAAAAAATGTATCTTTGTAAAAATTTTTCCAAAGGGTTTTTAATGCACTTCGGCTCTTTGTCAAAAATTAACTTAAAAATAAATTTTTAGAAGTGCCCTGAAATATAACTTGCAATGAATCAAGATAAATATGTTTTTGCTCAGTTGACGGATTTCCTGTCTTATGATGACTTTTTGTACATTCTCAAAAAACACGAAGGTAACAAGGGTGTCAGAGATTTTACCTGCTGGAATCAATTGTTAATGATGATGTTTGGACAACTATCAAATTGTGATAGTATGAGAGATTTGTGCATTTTGATAGATGCACATTATCAGAAAGCATATCGTTTGGGATTTGGAAAAAGTGTTTCTCTTTCCACTTTATCTCGTGCTAATGCCAATCGTTCATATAAGATTTACGAGGAATTTGCCTCTTTGATGATTAGCAAAGCGCAAAAATGTCATGCCGATATTGGGTTTGATTTGAAGATTGACGGCAACGTGTATGCCTTTGATTCGTCCACAATCTCACTGTGTTTGAATGTGTTTTGGTGGGCAACATACAAACGTCAAAAAGGAGGAATTAAGTTACATACACTCTACGATGTCAGGACACAAATTCCTGATTTTGTTATAGTAACACCTGCTTCAGTCAATGATGTAAATGGGATGGATTGTATCAATTACCAACAAGGGAGTTATTACATTTTCGATAGAGGTTATAATGACTTTGCTCGCTTGTACAAGATTCACACACACAATGCATTTTTTGTTTTTCGAGCACGCGAAGGTGTGAAATTTAAACGAATTTATAGCATTAATAAAGAACTAAATACGGGTGTAAAATCCGACCAAATCGGTGTTTTTACAACAGGAAATTCTCCCAAACGTTACCCTGAAAAGATTCGGAAAATCCGTTATTACGATGTTGAACAAGATAGAGAATTCATCTTTTTAACAAATGATTTCACTACAGATGCCAAAACAATAACAGAATTTTATCGAAAGCGATGGAGTATTGAATTGTTTTTCAAATGGATAAAACAACATCTGAAAATCAAGCAATTCTGGGGGATAACCGAGAATGCCGTGAAAATACAAGTAAATTGTGCCATCATTGCTTATTGTCTTGTAGCAATAGTGGCAAAGGCTCTGAAAACAGAGCGAACAATTTACGAAATTCTACAGATTTTAGGCAAATCCCTACTGGACAAAACGCCTATAAATCAACTGCTTAATAAATCTGATTACCAAAATGTCAAAGAACGTGATTGTATGTTATTGTTATTCAAGTAGATTAAACGCAACACAAGTGATTATCAATTATCAATTATCAATTGTCAATTGTCAATTGTCAATTATCAATTATTAATAATTACCTTAGTAGTAAAGTATTGTCCCTCCCCTGTAGCAATACGAACTCCGTAAATACCGGCTGCTACATTTAGTGTAATTTCGGTCTTTTCACCAACCGCTTCTCCTGTCCAAACTACACGACCATACATATCTATAATCTCAACCTGTTGGATTGGAACAAGTTTTTCTTTTTTTATGTTAACTCTGTTTTGGTGGCAGAATACGTTGCTGTT
>JAITUN010000027.1 GCA_031286285.1 Bacteroidales bacterium
GCGCGTGAAATCATGGATGTTTTAAAGCAGGATTATATGTGTCAATACGATGAAAAAGACGCCATCGGACGCCGCTATCGTCGTCAGGACGCTATCGGAACGCCTTATTGCATCACCATTGACCATCAGTCGCTGACCGACAACTGTGTTACCATTCGCGAACGGGATTCCATGCAACAAGATAGAATACCTGTTGAAAACATTTCAAGAATAGTTCGTGATAAAATAAAAATGATAGGTTAAAATATTTTCTGCTTATAACCATAAAAAGTAGAAAAAAAACATTATCTTTGCGGTCGTAACCATAAAAAAATATGATAGTAAGAAATTCGTACATACAGCAATTAGAATCTTTTATAAATAAGCCATTTATAAAAATTATCACAGGCATTCGGCGCAGTGGTAAATCGTCTGTTTTGCTGTTGTTGCGAGATAAATTGCTTGAAAAAGGTGTGTCAGCAGAACAAATTATTTTTATGAATTTTGAAAGTTTTGCTTATTCCGATCTCCAACAAGCTGAAAACTTGTACAAATATATTGCTTCAAAAATTCAACCTGCGAAGAAAAACTATTTGCTTTTAGATGAAATTCAAGAAGTTGAAAATTGGGAAAAATGTATCAATTCTTTTTCGGTAGATTTTGATGTAGATATTTATTTGACAGGTTCAAATTCCCATTTATTATCCTCTGAATTATCCACTTATCTCGCTGGTCGTTATGTGGAAATTTCTGTTTTCACATTGTCATTTAAAGAATATTTACAGTTTCAAGCGAATTATGCCCCTCAAATAACTACGAATAATAAAGAATCTTTTGTTCGTTATTTACGCATGGGAGGATTTCCTGCTATTCACACAACTGAAAATACGGAAGAAACGACATATAAAATAGTTTATGACATTTATTCCTCAATCATTTTACGAGATACCATTCAACGCTACAACATCCGAGATGTAGAATTACTTGAAAGAGTTGTCCGTTATGCTTTTGACAATATTGGAAATACTTTTTCCGGTAAAAATGTGGCTGATTATTTTAAAAGTCAGCAGCGAAAAATTGATCTCAATACTGTATATAATTACCTGAATGCTTTGGAAAGCGCTTTTATTTTTCATCGTGTATCGCGATACGACATTAAAGGCAAAGAAATTCTGAAAACGCAGGAGAAATTTTATTTGAGTGATTTATCATTATTATATGCGTCAATGGGTTACAAAGACCGTCTTATTGCAGGTATATTAGAAAATATTGTCTTTCTCGAATTAAAAAGAAGAGGGTACACAGTGTATATTGGCAAAATAGATACCAAAGAGATTGATTTTATTGCAGAAAAACAGGGAGAAAAAATATATGTGCAAGTAGCATATAAATTAGATAATCCACAGACTATAGAACGGGAATTTTCAGTATTGCTGACGGTTAAAGACCAATTTCCAAAGTTTTTAGTAACAATGGACGATTTTTGGAGAGAATCCATCGAAGGCGTTCAGCATTTCTATATTTCAGATTTTTTATTAAGTGATTCTTTTTAATATATGGACAATTTGTAACAAAACATAAAATATATGGACAATTTATACTTAATCATCGTAGTACTTTTACTGATTCTTGCTATATCAGACTTAATGGTAGGCGTTGCTAATGATGCTGTTAACTTTCTGAACTCTGCCGTAGGTTCCAAAGCTGCTCCCCGAAAAATAATTTTGTTAATTGCTTCTTTGGGGATTTTAATCGGTTCTATTTTTTCCAGCGGCATGATGGAGGTGGCTAAAAGCGGCGTTTTCCATCCCGAAATGTTTCATTTTCACGACATAATGATATTATTTTTAGCCGTCATGCTCACCGATGTCATTCTTTTGGACATATTCAACTCTTTCGGACTTCCGACTTCAACCACCGTATCTTTGGTGTTTGCGCTCTTAGGCTCTGCGGTTGCGGTGAGTTTGTATATTATCAATACCGACCCTCAAGCTACCTCTTTATATCTTGCGGAATATATTAATTCTACCAAAGCGATGGCGATTATTTCCGGAATTTTAAGTTCGGTAGTCATTGCTTTTATCTGCGGTACTATTGTAATGTATCTATCCCGACTGTTGTTTACGTTTCATTACGAAAAACCATTTAAATTTGTTGGTGCGATATGGTGCGGATTGGCATTTATGGCGATTACCTACTTTGCCATATTTAAAGGATTGAAAAGCACCAGTTTGCTTTCCAAAGAAGATATGAAATATCTGCAAGAACATACGGGATTGATTCTTTTCTTTGTCTTTGTCGGAAGTAGTGGACTTTATGCCATTTTGCAACATCTATTTAGAATCAATATTTTAAAAGTTACGATATTGATTGGTACGGCTTCGTTGGCATTGGCTTTTGCCGGCAACGACTTGGTAAACTTTATCGGAGTTCCTATGGCGGGGTTGAGCTCATACGAAATTGCAAGTGAAGCGATTAGCAACGGGGCAGACATCGGTACGCTCACTATGAATCAATTGAGAGAGCCTGTTCAAGCCGATTGGCGAATCTTAATTGCCGGAGGCGCTATCATGGTTTCGGCTTTGTGGTTTTCCAAAAAAGCACGAAAAGTTACCGCTACGGAAGTCAATCTTTCAAGGCAGGATGGAGGCGTAGAACGCTTTGGATCAACACAATCATCAAGAGCGCTTGTACGTTCTGCCGTGAAATTCAGCAAAGCGGTTGGTAGAATTTTACCTGATTCCGCTACACGTTTTATTGACCATCGTTTTCGACCATTAGCGCCAACAACAGAAGAAAAAGCCTCATTCGACCTTATCCGCGCTTCCGTAAATTTAACCGTTGCTACCTTGCTTATATCAGTAGCAACATCGTTAAAACTTCCATTATCAACTACTTACGTAACATTTATGGTGGCGATGGGAAGTTCATTGGCTGATAGAGCATGGGGAAGAGAAAGCGCCGTTTACAGAATTACGGGCGTATTAACGGTTATTTCGGGATGGTTTCTTACCGCTTTGGCAGCGTTTATGTCGGCAGGGATTATTGCACTTATCTTAATGTTTGCATCAAGTTATGGTCAAATACCGGGGATTATCGGCGTGGTTACATTTGGCGTTTTTGCATTATTTTTTCTGTTTAAAACCTCCGAGTTTGGTAAAAAAACAAAAAAATTAGCAGAAGAAGAAATCGAAGAACTTACAGGTGAACAGACTGTGTATGAATATGGTAACAAAGGTATTAAAAAATCTATCACCCAAACTAACGACATCTACACCAAGACTTTAGACGCTTTATTTACCGAAAACCGGCGCGAATTGAAACATATATGCGAAGAAGCCGATAAGATGTATAAAAAAGCGAAAAACAAACGTAAACACGAAGTTCTTCCCAATCTGGAACGTCTGGGAGGAGATAATATGGATTTGTCGTTTTATTATATACAAGTGGTTGATTATAACTATGAAATATCAAAATCGCTGTTGCATATCACCCGCGAAAGCTATGACTATATTAATAACAACCATGAAGGTTTTTCCGAAGAGCAGATTCAAGATTTAAAATCAATCATGGACACGGTCAATGCCATCTATACAGAGTTTTTAACCATGCTCGACACAAAAGATTATTCCAATTTCGACGAACTGATGAAAAAACGGGAAGTACTCAACGACGTCTATGCCGACTCCACCAAACACCAAATAAAACGTGCAAAAGCCAATCTGAGCGGCACACGCAACACAATTTTGTTCTTGTATATCATCACCGAAACCAGAACCTTGATTCTGCAATCGCGCAATCTGATGAAATCGCAACGAAAGTTAGCGATGACGAATGAATGATTGGAAAGTGTGAGAATAAAACCCTCTACCGTATAAACCTTTCCAACTCATCTTTCGATGATTGGAAGTCGAAAACGGAACTTACCAAATAGTAAGCATTTTTATCGCTGCAATAGGGATAGGCGAACTTCGCATATTCCAACTTGGTGGATTCAAAATCAAAGACGCGACAAATTTGCATGATTTGCTCAACGCATATAGGAGCGCTCATGGTCATATTTTTGGCAAACTGCAATTTTCCCGATTCAAAGGATTCTCC
>JAITUN010000029.1 GCA_031286285.1 Bacteroidales bacterium
TTTTTTAATATTTTTGCGCGTTTTTTAAATAGCCACTATGTCAAACCCTATTATCTTAGCAGCGTTCATATTAGGCGCTATCGGTATTGTTGCTGCTGTAATTTTATTTTTTGTATCCAAAGTTTTTTATGTGTATGAAGACCCCCGAATAGCTCAAGTGGCAGATAAACTTCCGAATGCCAACTGCGGCGGGTGCGGTTTTGCCGGCTGTAAAAGTTTGGCGGAAGCGATCGTAAAAGCAGGCTCTATGGAAGGTCTAATGTGCCCTGCCGGCAACGACCAGACCATTTCAGATATTGCCTGTGTGCTTGGCATTGAAACCGTAGCCGCCAACCCGCGGATCGCTGTTTTGCGCTGCAACGGTTCCTGCACAAACGCTCCCGTAAAAGCATTTTACGATTCTGCATTAAGTTGCGCATACGCCGCCTCCATCTTTGCCGGTGAAAGCGCCTGTCCTTACGGGTGTCTCGGCTGTGGCGATTGCGTATCTGCCTGTCAATTTGATGCCATTGTAATGAACCCCGAAACAAAACTGCCCACAGTAGATGAGAAAAAATGTGTGGGCTGTTCTGCTTGTGTGAAGGTTTGTCCGCGCCACCTGTTGGAAATTAGAAAAATAGGGAAGTTGGGAAGAAGAATCTATGTTGCCTGTGCCAACAAGGAAAAGGGTGCGGCTGCGAAGAAAAACTGCGCCGTTGCCTGCATCGGTTGTAGCAAATGCGCAAAAGTGTGTACCTTCGAAGCAATTCAAGTAGAAAACTTCTTAGCCTATATTGATGAAGAAAAGTGCAAGCTGTGCCGCAAATGCGTGAACGAATGCCCTACTGCTTCAATTGTTGCTACTAATTTTCCGGTTAAGAGTAGTGAGTAGTTTTTTTTCAAAATTTATTAAATGTTTTTTTTGCATACAAAATAATACGGCTTATGAATAACAAAGATGAATATTTACAAAAATTGAGTCAGTTCAAGCAACAATATTCTTCAGAGTATGGTATTGAATGCATCGGGATTTTTGGTTCTGTAGCTCGTGGAGAACAATCTGATAATAGCGACATTGACATTTATTACGAAGGTAAATCTTTAGGATTGAAATCACTTGTGGAATTTCCTTTACAACTCGAAAAGTTTTTAGGTGCGCCTGTTGATGTAGTCAGAAAGCATCGAAATTTACGCCCTTCTTTTGTAAAACGTATTATGAGAGACATTATTTATGCGTGATAAAATATTGATAATAGAATCATTAGAGCAAATAGAAAAAGTTATTGAAAACTTGCTCGAAAGTACATCCAATATCCAAGACATTTGGGAATTGCCAAAGACCGCTGATGGAATATTAAGATTGAATGGAATTTGTATGTGTTTTATTGTTATTGGTGAAGAAGTAAAACGAATAGACAGATATACAGAAAACCAATTTTTATTAAATTATCCAACAATTCCTTGGGAAAATGTGAAAGGGATGCGTGACAGAATTGCTCATGGATACTTTGACATTGATATTGATGTTGTTTACGATGCCTTAAAAAATGATATTCCTCCGCTTCTTGAGATCATTAGGCAAATGAAAATTGATTTGTTAGAAAAATAACTCAATACTATGACCATCCAAACCACCATCAACGGCATCCTCTTTAAAAACCCAATCATTGCTGCATCGGGTTGTTTTGGGTTTGGCAGAGAATACAATGAACTGTACGATGTGAGTATTTTGGGTGGAATCAGTTCTAAAGGACTGACGTTGAACCCGCGGAAAGGAAACTCCAGTATTAGAGTGTGGGAAACCGCAAGCGGTATGATGAACAGCGTGGGACTGCAAAACCCCGGCGTGAAAGCATTCATCAACGACGAACTGCCTTGGATGAAAAAGCTTGGAAATGTAGTTTTGGCAAACTTAGGAGGCGCTACAATTGAAGATTATATAGCAGGAATTGAACTGCTTAATAATTCGGATGTTGATTTCATCGAACTCAACATCTCCTGCCCTAACGTGAAAACGGGTGGTATGGCATTGGGGATCAAAAACGAAATTGCCTACGAAGCCGTTTCAGCCTGTAAAGCCGTTTGTAAGAAACCACTGATGGTAAAACTCTCCCCAAACGCTGAAAATATTATTGAGATGGCGCAAGCCTGTGAAAAAGCGGGCGCCGACTCACTCTCTTTGGTAAACACTTTCACAGGATTAGCCATTGATATTAAAAACCGAAAGCCGGTATTCGACAATTTGTATGCCGGTGTTTCCGGTGCTGCAATTAAACCCATTGCCTTGCGTATGGTGCATGAAGTGTGCAAAAATGTGAGCATCCCCGTAATCGGGATGGGTGGCATTTACACCGTAGAAGATATTGTAGAATATATAATGGCAGGCGCTTCTGCCGTACAAATCGGAACCGTAAACTTCTCTCACCCGCTTGCCGGAAAAGAATTAGTAGAAGGGCTGCAACAATATTTTGAGAAAGAAAGAATTTCCTCAATTGAAACTATTAGAGGGTTAATTTGATATAAAAAATGAAATCATAAGTATGCCTTTATTAATGTTTTTTTACAATTTCACTACATCGTCTTTATTCTCCTTGTTAATTTCCTGCATAAATTCGGAAAAAAACGTTTAATATATACCATAAGTAATTCACTTTTTCCAATAAACAGTTCTGTTTTTTTTCGTTCAAAAGCACGAACAATTTTTTTAGCAGCCTGTTCTGGAGTTATTCCTTTAGCTTGTCCGGGATCTAATTTTCCGTGTGGTTTACCATCTTTTTCTAATGCATGAAACGAAATATTGGTTTGTACACGCCCCGGACAAACGATGGTAACGCTAATATTATTATTAAAATACTCAGCAGCAACCGTTTCAAAGAAACCATACAGCGCATGTTTTGAAGCACAATAGGCAGCACGAAGAGGAAAACCAAATTTTCCGGAAATACTTGTGGTAACAGCTATTTGCCCGCCGCCATTGCCCACCATTTTCGGTAAGATTGTTTTGGTTAAAATTAAAGGTGCATAAAAATTAACATCCATAATTTTTTTATAGACAGAAAGATCTGTTTCAATGGCTGTAGCTCTTTGACTAATCCCTGCATTATTAAAAATCAGATCAATGGTTCCAAAAAGGCTCCATGCTTTTTCAGTTAGCTGTTCTAATGCATCTAATTGAGATAAATCCGCAGGCAATACGCACACATCTTGCGCGCCTATTTGCAAGCATTTTTCTTTCACTTGCTGCAAAAAATCTTTTTCCAATGCGGTTATGATAAGCCTTGCATGTTGTTTTGAGAGTTCATATACACATGCTTCTCCAATTCCTGAGGATGCCCCTGTAACCCAAATGACCTTATTTTCAAAATGTTTACTCATAATTATAAAAACGTGCAAAATTAAGTTTATTTTTCATCTATATAAAAAAAGAAAAATATACATTTGCGGACTAAAAAAAATGCATGAAACGAGCACCTATTCTTTTCCTATTAATTGTCATTTTAACATTTTGTAGTTTTGCGCAAACCGGTGTTCTTAAAGGTTTTGTATATGATGCTTCGAATGGAGAGCCTGTTCGATTTTGCATGGTGCAATTAGAATCATCATCTTTTGGAGCTATCTCTGACCAAAATGGAAGTTTTTTTATTGACAAGATTCCTAATGGAAATTATGTGGTAAGAGTTACAATGCTTGGTTATATTACACTAAATGATTCTATTAGTATAAATACCAACACTCAACAAAAGCGATATTTAATTCAACCGGAATCGCATACTTTGGAGGCGATACAAATAGATGCCGAAGGACAGCGTCGGGTACAAGAAACTCGTACTTCGGTAATTACAATTACTCCTAAAGATATCTCAAAAATGCCCTCTATTGGCGGAGCGCCCGATTTTGCACAGTACTTGCAAATACTGCCCGGAATAGTATCAACCGGTGACCAAGGAGGACAAATTTATATTCGTGGGGGAACCCCCATTCAAAATATGCTACTACTTGATGGAATGTTGATTTATAACCCTTTTCACTCTATTGGGCTCTTTTCTGTATTTGACACTGAAATTTTGAGTACTGCCGATGTTTATACCGGTGGATTTGGAGCCGAATTTGGCGGCAGAATATCTTCTGTAATGGATCTTAAAACTAAAGATGGTAATAAAAAACGAATCTCCGGAAAAATGGATGCCAACTTGTTTGGCGCAAGAATGTTATTAGAAGGACCTTTTGTAAAATTAACTGATATAACAGGGACCACTTTAAGTTATTTGCTTTCTGTAAAAGGATCTTACTTAAAACAAACTTCAGATATTTTCTATCCTTATGTAAAACAAGGACTGCCTTATAATTATTGGGACTTATATACTAAAATATCGCTTACCACTAAAACAGGAACTAAACTTAGCTTCTTCGGTTTTAATTTTGATGACCAAGTAAAATATTCACAAGTTGCTAATTATAATTGGAAAAATTGGGGGTTAGGATCGTACTTCTTGATAATCCCGGGAGAAGTCCCTATGAGTATGGAAGGAACTCTTTCTTATTCCGATTATAAATCAGCAATGAATGATGCAGGGTTTGCCCCTAGAACAACTTCTCTCGGAGGCGTTTTGTTCAAATGGACTTTTAACTATTTTGTTGGAAAGAGTGTTTTCTCTGCAGGAATTGATGTGAATCTTTTCACAACAAAGTATTCATACCCTAATATTAATAATGTAGTCGTTAATTTAGACCCCGGATATACTACTGATATTGCAGTATTTGTGAAATATAAATATAATTTTAAAGATCTCCTGCTCATTGAACCCAGCTTCAGACTACAATATTATGCTTCTTTGTCATCGGCCTCCCCTGAACCAAGACTCGCATTGAAATACAACGTGACTAAGAAAATTAGACTGAAACTTGCCGGTGGATTATACTCCCAGAATTTTGTTGCACTAACTTCCGACAGAGATGTTGTTAATTTATTTTACGGATTCATGTCAAGTCCCCGTGATTATGATTTACCTGATAATTTCTTCGGTAAAAATGTGAAAAACAATCTGCAAAAAGCACAACACATAGTATTTGGCCTTGAGTTAGACGTGCTTAAATTTACAAATATAAATATCGAAGGTTTTTTTAAAAACTTTTCTCAACTAACTTCTGTAAATAGATACAAACAATATACTACTGATACCGACTTCATTTGGGAAAAAGGAATCGCTTATGGAGGAGATATTACTATTAAATTTGAACATAAAAACTTCTATATTTGGACTGTATATTCTTTAGGGTGGGTAAAAAGAACAGATTCCCAAGTTACTTACTACCCTCATTTCGACAGAAGACATAACATCAATATTTTAGCTTCATATCAATGGGGTAAAAAAAGAAAATCGTGGCAAGCAGATATACGATGGAATTTCGGAACAGGATTTCCTTTTACACAAACTCAAGCGTTCTTACCTAATTTGGGCAATGGAAATATTACCGACGACTGGATGAAAAAAAATGAAGAAATATACACCCTTCTTGCTGATATTAATAAAGGACGCCTCCCAGCCTATCATAGATTGGACATTAGCTTAAAGAAAAAGTTCTTCCTTGGGGAACGTAGTACTATTGAAGTAAACGCTTCTGTTACAAATATTTACGACTATAGTAACATATTTTATGTGGATCGTTTAACAGCAAATATTATTTATCAATTGCCCATCCTCTACTCTATTGGAGTAGCATGGAGTTTCTAAAAACTTCAAACTATTTAAGTCTTTAAGATTTAATATCTTATAACTTCTATATTCTATTTTCTGACTTCTTGTCAAAAATTTATACATCCACTGTACATTTTTTTTACAATAATATCTATATATATATTATTTAAAACATTGTGTTTGAATAATTTAACTACTTTGGCATGGTTTTTGAAAACCACTAACCACTAATCATTAACCACTATGAAAGTCCTTACCCGAAACAAAACCTACAGCATTCTAAATATCTTAGGCTTATCCACCGGAATCACTGCAGTAGTATTAATTCTGCTGTGGGTGGAGCATCACGTAAATTTTAATAAGGAGTTGCCGAAGTTGAAAAACCTGTATTATATTGCACAAAATCAACGTTATGGAGATGAAATAAACACCTTTTTCGTAGCAATGGGTCCTCTTTCTGAAACGCTGAACAGGGAGTTTCCCGAAGTAAAGCGCAACACCCGGATGAGTTGGCCCAGCAATGTGTTGTTTACTACGGAAGAGAATGTTCAACCCATTGCTGAATACGGAATGTTTGCCGATTCTACTATTTTTACGATGTTGGATATGAGATTTGTGAACGGAACTCCGCAAACAGCCTTCAACGGGGCATTTCCAATAGTGATTAGCGAAAAAATGGCGCAGAAACATTTCGGAGAGGAAAATCCGATGGGTAAAACACTTATTAAAGTGGATGAAAGAATCTACACCGTAGCCGGCGTTTTTAAAGACCTGTCTGAGAATATCTCGTTTCGGTTCGATTGGCTGATCCCTTTTCATGTAGTTGAAAAAGATTATTCGGATAAAGGGTGGGTTTCTACTGATAATTGGGGTACTAATTGGATGCAGTGTATTGTAGAGTTGCATCCCGAAGTGGACATGAATACTTTGAATTTGAAACTAAAAAATCTTCTTTCTGAAAAAACAGGTTCAGAGTCTTCCTGGGAACT
>JAITUN010000100.1 GCA_031286285.1 Bacteroidales bacterium
AAAAGCGGAGGTATGGAAGAATTTTAAAATTAAAGGTATTAATGTGGGGGTTGAAGAGTATGGAGCAGGAGAGGTTGAGGTTTTTCCGAATCCAACGACGGGAGAGTTACGAGTTACGAGTTACGAGTTACAAGTTACAAGTATTGAGGTGTTTGATATTTACGGGCGAGCCGTAAGTACTCATTACTCACTACTCACTACTTACTACTCCATTGACATTTCGCTTTTCCCTGCCGGAATCTATTTTGTAAAAATAACTACCGATGCCGGTATGGTGGTTAAGAAAGTGGTGAAAGAGTGAGGAATCTCAAACAAAGCCAAGTTCATTTAAAATTAAAATAACATCTCAATATCTTGTATCAAAATTTTTATATTTTTGCACCCCTCAAAAAAGCAGGGGTGTTTTTTTGTAAAATAATAAAGATTAAAAAAATAACGTAATGCCAACAATTCAACAATTAGTTAGAAAAGGAAGAAAACAGTTAACCTACACCAGTAAATCAAGAGCATTGGATGCTTGTCCGCAACGCCGTGGCGTTTGTTTGAGAGTGTATACCACCACTCCAAAAAAACCTAATTCAGCGATGCGTAAAGTAGCAAGAGTTCGTATGACTAACGGAAAAGAAGTAAACGCTTATATCCCCGGAGAAGGTCATAACTTGCAAGAACACAGCATTGTATTGGTTAGGGGCGGCCGTGTGAAAGATCTTCCGGGCGTGCGTTATCACATCGTGCGTGGCGCGTTAGACTCTGCCGGCGTAAACGGAAGACTCCAAGGAAGAAGCAAGTACGGCACAAAACGACCGAAGAAAAAAGCATAATAGAAGTTAGAAGTTAGAAGTTAGAAGTTAGAAGTTAGAAGTTAGAAGTATTAATCATTATAACAGTTGCTTAGCCGCCAAAATGGGCGAGACTAAGAGTAAATATTAACCTTTTAAATATTGAAGAAACCCAATGAGAAAATCAAAACCAAAAAAACGGATCACTCTCCCCGACCCCAAATTTCATGACGTGTTGGTTACTAAATTTGTAAACAACCTGATGTTGAAAGGCAAAAAATCGATCGCATTCGAAATCTTTTATGAATCGATGGATGTCATTGAACAAAAATTAAAAGAGAACCCCATTGACGTGTGGAAAAAAGCGTTGGCAAATATTACGCCGGCTTTGGAAGTAAAAAGTAGAAGAATTGGAGGAGCAACTTTCCAAATTCCTACAGAACTCCGCCCTGAAAGAAAAGAATCGCTGGGAATTAAAAACATGATTCTTTACTCCCGCAAACGGCATGAAAAAACAATGGCAGCAAAACTTGCCGCCGAAATTATGGCAGCCTACAAAGAAGAGGGCGCTGCATTTAAACGTAAAGAGGATATCCACAGAATGGCTGAGGCAAACAAAGCGTTCTCGCATTTTAGATTCTAATTTCTTTAGGTGCTTGCACACAGATGACGCAGATTAAACAGATTTACGCAGATATTTTTTTAATATCTGCGTTCTTTTTATCACCAATACAACAAAATATAAAAAAATACGATATTATATATTAATTAGTTTAACCCTATTTTTTATGAATAAATTTTACAAAATTATCAATAACAGTTTGGGCTGGTTGCTGGGAATAATAGCTTCTGCCGTCTATGTTTTAACAGTAGAACCCACACAATCGTGGTGGGACTGTGGCGAATATATTGCCACAGCACATAAAATGTTGATTGGTCACCCGCCCGGCGCACCCACTTTCCAAATTTTTGGATGCGTTTTCAGCCTCTTCGCCGGTAACGACCCTGCTATGGTCGGCTTTTGGGTCAATGTAATGTCGGCACTTTGCAGCGGATTCGGAATTATGTTCCTCTTTTGGACTATTACACTATTCGGAAAAAAATTGGTAAAAAACCTGGGTGGATTCACTCCATTGAGAACGATTGGTATTTTTGCCGCAGGGGCAGTAGGAGCGCTCACTTACACATTCACAGACTCTTATTGGTTCTCCGCAGTAGAGGGAGAGGTCTATTCCATGTCTTCATTTTTTACAGCGCTTGTCTTTTGGTGCATCTTAAAATGGGATGAAGAATATGAGAATCCCAAACCCAATACAAACCCGCAACGTTGGTTGGTGCTTATTTTTTATTTAGTAGGACTTTCGATTGGCGTTCACTTGTTGAATTTGCTTACCATACCGGCTATTGGATTGATTATCTATTTCAGACTATCAAAAGGGGCTTCTTACAAAGGGGTTATTTTGGCTTTCGCATTTTTTCTTTTCGGTCTCTCAATTCTATTCAATATTGGTTGGATGTTTGCATCATGGGCATTTATTGTATCTCCACTTATTATTGTTTCAATTGTCAATGGCGCAATTCGCTCTAAAGCTGAATGGGGAGTCCTTGCAACTCTTATCATATCGGTAGGCGTTATGGCATCTATCCTTTGGGGGATTATCCCCGGTATTGTCAGCATTGCCGGATCATTTGAAATCTTTTGCAAAAACAGCATCGGGTTGCCTTTCAATGCAGGTACGATTATCTATTTTCTCATTGTTTTCGGCGGTATAGGATCTGCCATCTATTATGGCTATAAAAAGAAAAAACAACTCCTTAAAATTTGCGCATACTCTCTATTTTTTCTACTTATCGGATATTCAACATTTTTAACCTTAGTCATTCGCTCAAATGCAAATCCAACGATTGACGAAAACAGTCCGGAAGATGCGGTTTCCCTTTTATCTTATTTGAATAGAGATCAATATGGCTCCCACCCGCTTATTTTCGGTCCCTCCTACAATTCGAACTTAGATCCGTATGAAAGATATAAAGACGGAACTCCTGTGTATATTCGTGATGATAAAGCAGGAAAATATGTTATTTCTGACGACAGAAAAAACTCTGTGCCTAATTACGATAGTCGCGATTGTATGTTCTTCCCAAGAATGTGGGACAATGATCCAAAGAAAATACCTCTTTACTTGGAATGGTTGAAAAGTAATATATATAATACAGGAAGTATTTCTGACAAGAAAAATATAAAGAGTTTAGAAAAAGGAAACCTGCCGACAATGGAACAAAACAAGGATTTTTTACATAGTTTCCAGATAAATTTTATGTATTGGCGTTATTTTATGTGGAATTTTGTGGGCAGACAAAACGAGGTTCAATGTTATGGCGACTATTATAACGGCAATTGGGTTTCCGGAATCCCGTTTATAGATAATAAGTTAGTGGGAAAACAGAATGAGCTTCCCTCTACTATGGAACATAAAGGTCATAATACTTACTATTTTCTGCCTCTTATTTTGGGAATTATCGGCTTGATTTATTATTCAAGAAAAGATCTTAAAAATTCTTTTGTAGTATTTTTGTTGTTTTTTATGACCGGCTGGGCAATTGCATTCTATTTGAATAATGCTGCTTTTCAGCCGCGAGAAAGAGACTATGCTTATGCGGCTTCTTTCTACGCATTCAGTATATGGGTAGGGTTCGGTGTGTTTGCATTAATTGCGCTGTTAGAAAAATGGAAAAGCAAAAAAGGACAAATTGCCGCTTCTATCTTAATCACTTTGCTCTGTTTGGGATTAGTTCCGGGAATCATGGCAAAAGAAAATTGGGACGACCACGATCGTTCTCACAGATATACTGCATTAGCATTCGCCAAAGCATACTTAGACTCATGCGAACCTAACAGTATTTTCTTTACGATGGGAGATAATGAAACTTTCCCCTTATGGTACGCACAGGAAGTGGAAGGCTACCGAACCGATATCCGCGTGTGTAATTTAAGCCTCTTAAACGGAAGTTGGTATATTGACCAAATGAAACGCAAAGCTTATAGTTCAGCCCCACTTCCAATATCCATGACCTGGGAGCAATATAAAGATGGTACGCGAGACCAAATAGTTTTAAGCGCAGCAGGGAACCAGTTTGTTAACCTTAAGGATGTCATAGAATATATTAAAGATCCTAAATTTGATAGAAATAAATATATCGCTCTATTGCCTGCAAATCAAGGATTTGTTTCGCATGGCGCTGCCGTTCCGGCAAGCTTCTCAATCCCTGTGGATAAAGAAAAAGTGTTGGCTAATGGTACTGTACGCCCCGAAGACGAAGAACTGATTGTGGATAGAATTACCTGGAACAGAGGGTCAAAAGAAGCAAATAACATCATTAAGAGCAATCTAATACTGATGGATATTTTAGCCAACTTTAATTGGGACAGACCTCTCTATTTTTCAGTATCTTCAGGACCGGAAGCCTATTTCGGTCTGGAAGAGTATTTTCAGTTAGAAGGGATGGCATACCGATTAGTACCTATTAGATCAAAAGCCGGAAGAGGAATGGATGTGGGCAGAGTGAATACATCTACACTGCCTGACAAATTGTTGTACGATTTTCCAAATCATGCACGAGTGGATACTGTCAATAATCCTGAAAGAAAGCAAAAACCGGTATATCCTTACCTTTGGGGAGGAATAAACGACAAACGTGTGTATATTCCCGATGAAACCGCCCGTATGTTTGGAACTATCAAATCTACCTATTTGCGTGTTGCAAATCAATTAGCTGAAGAGGGAAATTTGGAAAAAGCAGAACAAATTCACGACAAATTGATGGAAATATTCGATCCCGAAGTAACACCCTATTATATTGTTGGAAATAACGGACATTCACTCCATAGTATCTATCAAATAGAATCTTTATTGAAAATAGAAACCCCGACAGCTACTGAAAAAGCATTATTCATGATTGGAGGAATGTTGGAGAATTTTATTGAGACTTTCGATTGGTTTGAAAAGGGGAATGAACGCACATTAGCTATTCAAAGTGAAAATATTAATACCAGTATAAGATTCTTGTCTTTTTTAAATTCTTTAATTCCCGAGGAACATACTCCGTTGTTTAAGGAAAAATTTGACAGGCTTCAATTTACCAAATCAGTTACTACATTAGCCTCTAAACTTAGCAATGAAATTGATTATCACTTTAAGAAAGGAGCGGAAGCCCACCAACGCGAATTAGTGGATAAAATGACTGAATTAGGGCGTTTATGCCATGCTGCTTCAATGGCAAACGACGCTGTTTTAGAAGATAAAATGTTACATCTATTAGAAACGAAGATTGACATGATTGGCGTTGTTGACCCACGCTCTGCAAAAATGTTTAGAGACTATTTTCTGGGTGAAGATAGGGAGTTGTAAAGAGGTGAGAATGTTTATCTTAAATTTTAAACCAACACCTCCTCAATACCTCTTTCACTTCCTGCATATTTATAGTTTTTCCTAATTCCTTTTGCATAGAGGTTACCCCTTTATCTAAAAAACCGCAAGGGTTAATGTAGTTAAAATAAGATAAGTCAGTATTCACATTTAAGGCAAAGCCATGCATAGTAACGAAACGCGAGGCACGTACGCCGATGGCACAAATTTTGCGAGCGGTTTTGCTGTTGCCGTCAAGCCACACTCCGGTAGCGCCATCCAAACGAGCGCTCTCTATACCAAAAAAGGCAAGAGTTTGTATAATTGCTTCTTCCATATTATGAATGTACCCTTTCAACGATCTCTCATGATTCTCTAAATCTAAAATGGGATACCCCACCAATTGCCCGGGTCCATGATATGTAATATCTCCGCCCCTATCAATTCGATAAAAAACTGCATCAATTTTTCTTAGAAACTCTTCGCTGATGAGTAAGTTGTTAACCTGTCCATTTTTTCCTAAAGTATAAACGTGAGGATGTTCACATAAAAAAACAGTTTCTAAACCGCGAGTATCTTTTCCTTCGCTTTTTGCCTGTATTATTTCTTGAAATAAGGCTTCTTGCTTATTCCAAGCCTGCTTGTAGTCAATAGTTTGCCAATCTGTAAATTGCATAAATTTTTTAACTTTATCCGACATATATGACGATCTTACCAACGGTGCGCTTTCCACATGTTTATAGCCCAATTTCAAAGCATATTTCTTGTATTTTTCAAACTGTGCCGGTGTAATATATTGCACTACTTCAAGATTATTTTTAGCAGGTTGTAAATATTGCCCGATGGTTACGATAGAAGTTCCACTATTTCGCGCTTCAGCGAGAGTTTGAAACACCTCTTCTTCGGTTTCTCCCAATCCAACCATGATGCCGGTTTTGGTTAATATTCCGAAAACTGCAATTTGACGTAATGTTTCCAAACTATTTTGATAAGTGGCTTTACTTCTAATTACCGGAGTCAATCGTTCAACGGTTTCCAAATTATGTCCGATGATATCGGGTTTTGAATCAATAACTATTTGTAATAATTCATTTTGATAATCGGGAATTAGTAATTCAATGATGATATTGGGATTTTTTTTGCGGATTTTGCGTATGGTTTCTGCCCAATGCGCAGCGCCTTTATCGGGCAAATCATCTCTGTCAACGGAGGTGATTACGCAATGTTTGAGTTTCATTAAAAACACGCTCTCCGCTACTCTTTCCGGTTCAGAGTTATCAAGCGGCAATGGTTTTCCTGACTTTGTGGCACAAAACCGACAAGTTCTTGTGCAAACATCGCCCATGATCATGAACGTTGCGGTTCCTCTACTCCAACATTCACACAAGTTTGGACACTTCCCGCTACTGCAAATTGTATGTAGATGATTGTTCGTTACAATCTTCTTAACAAAAGCAAAATTTTCTGTATTTTCAATTTTAATTTTTAGCCAATCGGGCTTGCGGGAAATCTTCATTCTACAAAAATTTGCGCAAAAGTAGTTTATTTTTCAGTTACCACTTGACAAAACTGTTTTTTGGTTGTATATTTGCCGCATGAAAAAAATTAGCTATCTCTTAGTCATTATTTCTGTTTTATTATGTACATGCAGAAAAATAGAGAAATATTCTGATATTCCTAAAATTAAATTCATTAGCTTCGAAAAATATTATGATGAGCATACTCAAAACGGCGCTATTCTCACTTTCTCTTTTCAAGATGGAAATGGAGATATCGGATTAAATGATTCTGATAATTACCCTCCGTTTGATACTTCATCAATCTATTACTATAACTTCTTTTGCGATTATTATGAAAAACAGAACGGTAAATTTGAAAAAGTTGAACTTCCGGGTACTCTTAACGCACGCATTCCCAGGCTATCGAAATTGCAGGAAGAATCTATAAATGGGGAAATCTACTTGAGAATGCCTTTTTACTATGACTCTTTCTCTTCTTATGATACAATTCAATTGAAATTTTATATAGTAGATAGAAAATTAAATAAAAGTAATGTAGAAGAAGTGATTACAACGAAAAGATAGAGCAATTGTAGTGCAGCTACAGCAAAACTGACTAATTCTTAAATTTTTATATTAAATGACACTTACTGAACTAATCCAACAAACACTTCGCGAAGATATTGGCAGCGGCGACCACTCTTCGCTTGCCGCAATTCCGGATACTGCTAAAGGAAAAATGAAACTGTTAGCAAAAGAGAACGGCATTATTGCCGGCATTGAGGTGGTAAAAGAGGTACTTCGACAAGTAAATCCGGCTATTGTAATGCAATGTTTTAAAAAAGATGGCGATGAAATCTCGGTTGGAGAGGTCGTTTTTGAATTGGAAGGCGCGGCGCGAAGTATGCTCACAGCAGAAAGAACATTGCTGAACTTTTTGCAACGCATGAGCGGAATTGCCACTGTTTCGAAACAATACGCTGATGCCGTGAAAGGGACTAAAACCAAAATTTTAGATACGCGAAAAACTACGCCAAATCTCAGAGAATTAGAAAAATACGCCGTCAAAATAGGAGGCTCTGAAAACCACAGATTTGGTTTGTACGATATGATTATGCTGAAAGACAACCACATTGACTTTGCCGGCGGAATCGAAAAAGCGATAGATGCTACTCACAAGTATTTGAAAGAAAATAACCTGAACTTGAAAATCGAAATTGAAACAAGAACACTTGATGAGGTTAAACAAGTGGTGAAGCATGGGAAAATTGACCGAGTTATGTTGGATAATTTTACCCCCGAAAAAATAGAAGAAGCATTAAAAATAATTGATGGAAAATATGAAACGGAGGCTTCCGGTGGAATTACATTAAAAAACATTAAAGAATATGCGCAGACCGGAGTAGACTACATCTCCATTGGCGCACTGACACACCATATTAAAAGTTTGGATCTAAGTTTAAAATTTATAGCACTGTAATGCCACAACAAAAAACCTCATTTAAGGCTCGGAGAAGATTAGTAACTTTTGCCCAAAGTGCATTAATTCATAAAACAAAAAAATTAGTGCTACCCGGATTCCAAAAAATTCCCTTTTGGGACGTGATGAGGTTCTTTATTGAATCGTTGGTTCAAGGGATTTTTTTTCAACGGGCAGCTGCCATGACATACTATATTTTTACTGCGCTTATTCCCTTATTTATGGCGTTAATTGCCCTGCTTTCATTTTTGGGGTCTCAACTGCAAACCTATCTTTTAGATTTTATGCAGGCGGCAGTTCCGGAATATTTGTGGCCGGCAGTCAACAAAATTGTAACCGGATTAATTGAAAGACAAAACGGAACAATTCTTTATCTTTCGCTCTCATTAGGCATTTATCTCACTTTCTTAAGCGTTAACTCTATTATTACTACTCTAAATATCAGTTATTTTGACATCGAAAAACGTAATTTTTTTAAACAACTCCCTATCAGTTTTACAATGGTACTTGTTTTTTTGGCAGTAATTATTGCCTCATGCTGCGTTTTTATTGGCGCTTCTTATTTTGTTAATTATTTAACCAATTCCCTTTTCGATTTTAAAGTATTATATAAATACGCTATCGCTTTTAATAAATGGTCAATGTTGTTTATTTTACTGTATCTGTTTCTATCTGCCCTATTCTATTTTGCTCCTTATAACAAAAAACATTTCAAATTTTTCTCTACCGGAGCTCTCTTTTCTTCAATTTTGTTAGTTATTTTGCTGTATGCCATGAATTACTATTTTTCAAATTTTTCTACCTACAATTTAGTGTACGGATCTATAGGGGCATTGCTTCTTATTATGCTGTGGCTCTACTGGAGTTGTATGGCTATTCTCATTGGGTTTGACCTCAATGTCAGCATATCGGTTGCTAATACGCAAAGGAAAAAAGAGGATGATAAACTGTAAATTAAGAAAAACAAAAAGAAAAACAAAAAAAATTGCGTAATAATGGAATAGTTTTTCGACTATTTTAAAAAAAAAGCTATTTTTGCCACCCAATGAAATTTTTTAATGAACTTAACTTTTTTAATAACCAAAATTATTTTATTATGAAAAAAACTTTATTTTTTATTTTAGCAGTTGCATTCTGCTTCTCTTTGGCAGCACAACCCTATTCAGCCAAAGATTTAAAAACTCCTTTCAAAAAAGCTTACAAAACACTTCGTGGAGGCTCTGTTGAAGAGAATGCTAATTTTGTTCCTTCTCATCGCCAATCTAATTTGTTGCCTGCAAGTAAAGGCTTTAGTGCAATTATCGGTGAAACATTTTACACAGCTGTTACTAATGGTAATGCCCGAAATACTATTAGCTGGTCTCCTGATGGGAAAAGTTGTGCAGCCGTATGGACAATAGGGTCAAAACCTTCTTTAGGGTTAGGGGTTCGTGGTACCGGTATTAATCATTTTGATCAAGAATTATTGGATTGGAATCCTATTCCAAGCCTTGACCCTCTTGACAGAATTGAAGTTGGTAAAGATGACAAATCTTGGAATCCGGGTTGGGGTGGACATGTATTCACTGAAAAAGGAGAATGTGTGATTGCCCATATCGCCCCAGAAGGCGCCCTTGTTATTAATTATAAAGAAAATAGAAACGATGCTAATTGGACACAATATTTTCTTGTTGGACCGAAACAAGACGCCGGAAGTAATGTTATCCTTTGGCCAACTATATGCGCCGTGGGAGATACTATCCATTTGGTTTGCGTTACTGATAACGAAGATGAATTGGATGGCATTTCAACTCATCCCCTTTATTACAGATCAATTGATGGAGGAAAAACTTTCGAAGGCCCGCAATTATTTGAAACTATGCCCCTAAAAGACAAAGTGGAAATATTAGGAGATGACTACGTAATTACAGCTCGAGGACAACATGTTGTACTTGCTTATGCTATTGGGCAGCTTCCTTACATGGAATCATTAGACGGAGGAGATACGTGGACACGAAAACTTGTTTATGACAATGACTGGGATTGGAGTTCGGAAAAATTGTCCGGACCAATTATGTACCCTTCTGCTGTTGCAGTTGCTATTGGTGGCGATGATAAAGTACATATTGCTTTTAGCGCTCAAATGCGTCTTAGAGAACCAAATACAGCTCCTTTTTATTATGGATACTGGAAAACTCTTTGCGGTCTATTTACATGGAACGACGAAATGCCTATGATTACAGATAAAGAAATGGGAATTGTTCCCTCTGAAGATTTACAATATATTGAGGATTATTACTACGACACTTTATCATTCTACATGGACGCCCCCGAATTGCTTGGATTTGATAAATTCTACTTCTGGTCTGGTGATTTTGACAATCTGATTAGCGATGCCTATAATAATGCAGGCTATATTTCTGACCCCCGCCTTGTTGTAGTTGATGAAAAAGTATTTCTTATGTACACATCAGTTATTGAAGAACCTATGACTTATCCCGGATCTAATGAATATTATAGAGGCGTTTTCTTAACCGTTTCTTATGATAACGGCAAAACGTTTGACCAATATCATAATACTACTTGGTTGACTTATCACCCTGACATCTTTATCGTTGATTGGAGCAATTATGGCGGACCTAATGAAGGTGGCGAAAGCTATGATGGTTATATTGAAATTGCGTGTGGATCTGAATGTGGATATGCTTCAATGACTTCCAATGTGATGAATTATACACTGGTATTTACATGGCTAAATGATATTTTCCCGGGAATTGACTATACTTGGGCTCCTGATGCTTGTAACGTTTACGCAGGTACTTGCAGAACTTGGGAAGCAGGTAATTATAATAAAACTGATGAAATTTGGAAAGGTGGTGATATAAAAGTTACTGATAGAAAAATAGAAAATATTAATATCTATCCTAACCCCGTAAATGATAAAGCCACTATTAAAGTGAATACAAATAATCCATACACATTAACCCTAACAAATATTATGGGACAAGTTGTTTATTCTATGAAAGGGCAACAAAGTACTGTTGAACTCAACGTGTCTGATTATCCCGCAGGTATCTATATAGTTAATGTTAAAACTGCCCATGATTCTGCTTCACAAAAATTGATAGTAAAATAAAAAAGTATTTTAATCAAATTATACCATTATTAACCAAATTTTATTTATTATGAAAAAAATTTTATTTCTAATCTTTGCTCTGTCAATTTGCTTGTCATTGTCAGCTCAACGTTACTCTTCAACCGATCTCAGAGATATTAAATTTAATGCTTTAGCAAATGATGTTGATGGAAGTAATTACGAGGCAAAGTTTGTTCCCTCTCAACGTACATCTTCTTTTATCCCACAAAGCAAATGTGCAAGTTTTGACATTGGTGAAACTTTTTACATTACAGTAACTAACTGTAATGCCCGTAACACCATTAACTGGTCTCCTGATGGAAAGACTTGTGCTGCAACATGGACATCAGGAGCGCCTCCCGGAAACCCAAGACCAAGAGGAACTCAAATTAACTATTTTGACGAATCATCTACCTCATGGGGCCCGCTGCCCAGTGTAAATCCTTTCGATAGAATTGAAGATCTACCTCTTACCGGAGCTCAACCCGGATGGGGAACCCACGTTTATACTCAAAATGGCGAGTGTGTTATGTCTCACTGTACCGACCAAGGGGGTATGGTTGTGAACTATAGAGAAAAAAGAGGAGAAGGAGATTGGACCCAATATATTCTTAAAGGACCAGAACTCAGCAACGGTAAAACAGATATCCTTTGGCCCAGTTTATATGCAGTAGGAGACGTTATTCACATGGTTTGTGTAACAAGTAATGATGATGATGTTTTTCTTGATGGAATTCCTACTTGCCCTCTCTATTTCAGATCTACTGACGGAGGAAAAACATGGGAACCCTATAGAAAATTCGATGAGGTAATGCCGGAAATTGACAGATATGAAGTGTCTGCAGATGGATATGCCGTTACTGCCCGCGATAATCACGTGGTTATTGCATATACATGTGGTCTAGCAGCTTACTTAGAATCTTTTGACGGTGGAGATACTTGGGAAAGACATCTTATTTATGACGTAGATTGGAATGGACATTCTGAAGGCGTTTGGGTTGGACCAGCAATGTGCGCACGCTCTATTGGTGTTACTATTGGTGATGACGACAAAGTACATATTGCTTTTGGCGCCCAAATGCGTCTAAGAGACCCTAATACTTTACCCGGTTGGGTCACTACTTTTCCCGCTTTGTGTGGTATGTACACATGGTCGGAAGGACAACCTATGATGAAAACTGAAGACTTTGACTTTAAATATGATTATGATAACGAAAAATGGATTGAATCTGATGGATATAGATTAGTACCAAACTTTTTGGATGCCCCTGACCTCCTCGGCTTAGAAGAATTCTACTGGTGGCGTAGCAACCCAGACCAACCGATTGATCTTTTATCAATGATTGGAAAATGTTACGGTAATACAGGCTATATCACTTTCCCTCGTTTAATCGCTCAAGATAATAAAGTATATTTAATGTACAACTCCATTATTGAACAACCTATGAATTGTGTTGAGCCTGAAAAGTTTTTTAGAGGAGTTTTCCTTACTGTTTCTCACGACAATGGTGAAACCTACAAACAAAATGAAAATACTTCATGGTTATCATATCGCTATGATATGTTCTTCTGTGATTGGAGTGGGTACGAGGGACCAAACTTAGTAGATACTTCGTATAGTGGCTTTGTTGATTTTATTCTATCCTCAGAAAACGGATTCGCTACAATGGCTACAACTATTAGAAATTATTCATTAGTATTTACTTGGCTTAACGATATGTTCCCATTCCCCGATGAAGCTACTTGGCAAAATATTTCTTATCGTGTTGTTAGCGAAAACCTAAAACTTTGGGATGCCGGAATTTATAATAATACTCAGGAAGTTTGGAAAAACATGTGGAACAAAGTTGAAGAAAAAGAGATCATTGAAAATCTTAATGTATATCCAAACCCCGCCAGCAATAAAGTTATTGTTAATGTTGATAATTTTAATCCATATACACTTACACTAACAAATATTATGGGACAAGTAGTGTATTCAACTCAAGGAAAAGGAAAAACAGAAATTGACGTTGCTAAATTTCCTGCCGGAATTTATATCGTTAATGTTAAAACTGCCCATGCTTCTGCTTCTCAAAAATTAATTGTGAAATAGAAATAGAGTTGAAATCTTTGAATTAAAGAGGAAAACAAAAATGTTTTCCTCTTTTTTTTGTTCTCTTAAAAAAACTATTTTTGCACAGTGAAACCAAAAACCTATTATTAACAAAATTTATTTATTATGAAAAAATTTTTATTTATTACTCTTGCTTTTGTATTTTGCACCTCAGTATCGGCGCAACCTTACATTTCAAAACATTTTAAGAATGAATGTGCTAAGACTTATTGTAACAAAACTTATGGCGGCAATGATGACAACCGTTTTGCCCCCTCCCATCGTACTTCTGATTTTATTAATCAAAGTAAAACCCAAAACAATATCTATGGAGAAACCTATTATGTTATGCTAACCAATGCAAATGCTCGTAACACTGTTAATTGGTCTCCTGATGGCGAAACATGCGCTACTGTTTGGACCTTAGGCGCTCCTCCTATGGCAAATCGTCCTAGAGGAACCGGTATTAATTATTATGATTATGCTACTTCAAGTTGGAATCCTATCCCTAGTGTTGACCCTCTTGATAGAATTGAAGAGGGTCCTTTAACCGCAGCCTGGGTTCCGGGATGGGGTACACACGTTTTTACTGAACAAGGAGAATGTGTGATTGCTCACTGTGTAGCTGAAGGGGGAATGGTTGTAAACTATAGAGATAAAAGAGGAGAAGGAAAATGGAATCAATCTTTTCTTATAGGACCCACTCTTAGTAATGGAAAAACGGATATTATGTGGCCCACTACTTTCGCAGTTGGTAATACTATTCACATGGTTTGTATTACTACAAATACTAGTGACGTTACTTATGAAGGAATTCCAACTTGCCCGCTTTACTACAGATCTACTGACGGTGGAAAATCATGGGAAACTGTGAGAACTTTCGATGGAACTATGCCTCTTAAAGACCAAAAAAATATTCAATCCGATGAATATGTTCTTACCGCAAAAGGAGATCATGTGGTTTTGGCTTATGGATGCGGCAACGCAGCTTATTTAGAGTCTTTTGACGGTGGAGATACTTGGGAATATCATGTTGTTTACGACGCCCATTGGGATTGGTACTCTACAGGGGAATGGGTAGGACCAATTATGTTTGCATCTACTATTGCTGCAGCTATTGATGATAATGACAAAGTGCATATTACTTTTGGAGCCCAAATACGCTCTAGAAAACCCGATGACGGAGAGTTGTACTATTGGTACTATTATGCGCTTTGCGGAATGTACACATGGAAAGAAGGACAACCTGTGATGACAGAAGATGACATGGGAATCGAATTTGATTATGCAAACGATAAATGGGTTACCCTCAATTATGATTTGTTGCCAAATTTTATGGATGCGCCGGACATTCTCGGCTTTGATCGTTTCTACTGGTGGAGCGATAATGCTCCCGATCTCATAAATAAAAGCTTTGGCAATGTTGGCTATATTTCTCACCCAAGGTTAATTGCCAAAGATGGAAAAGTATATCTTTTGTATTCTTCTATTATTGAAGAACCTCTGATTAGTAATGAGCCTGATGAGTTTTATAGAGGAGTCTTCATGACTGTTTCTAAAGATAATGGCGATACTTATGATCAAAATAATAATACATCATGGCTCTCTTATCACCCCAATCTATTTTGGTGCGATTGGGATTATTATGAAGGACCCAACGTAGAAGATACAACTTATGGCGGTTTTATTGAAATTATTACTCGTTCAGATAACGGATACCCCACAATGGCTACATCCATTATGAATAATTCATTAGTATGTACCTGGGAAAATGATATTAAAGTATTTCCGGAAGATGCTATGTGGTTAGATTATTCTTTCTCTTTATATGGAAATATATTAAAAACATGGGAAGCAGGTGTTTATAACAGAACCTGTGATATTTGGAAAAACTCTTCTGTAGATGAAAACACGATGATTAAAAACTTTCAATTATTTCCGAATCCCGCTGAAAATAGGGTTACTGTAAATATTGAAAATACAAATTCTTATACCTTGACTGTTACAAATATTATGGGACAAATAATGTATAGTACTAAAGGACAAGGCAAAACTGAACTCAATGTGGCTAATTATCCTGCAGGTGTTTATATCGTTAATGTTAAAACAGCGCACGCTTCTGCTTCACAAAAACTAATCGTGAAATAGAAGGAAAACCTGATACAATTAAAAAAGGCTGCTCTTTCGGGCAGCCTTTTTTGTAAAACTATGAAGAGAAGAAGTTGTAAACAACTTCTCTTCATAGTAATGGTTTACTTCTTAACAAAGTTCTTGATAACCGATTTGCTTCCTTCTGTAATGCGAACGAAGTAGGTTCCTGCAGAGAGGTTGGCAACGCTAATCTCAAATTGAGCTTCGCCGGTTTCATAACTGTTGATATGCATACCCATAGCATTGTAGAGGTCAATAGTTGCCAATTCCGCAGTATTGCGCTCAATAATGATATGGTTGGTGGCCGGATTCGGATAGAGTTGGTAATCAAGATCAGGATTTTCATTGATATTGGTACAATATATATCAAAATCAATAGGAACGATTTCAGAATTACCTGATGAGTAGTTGGCTTGAACACCGGCAGTATATGATCCATTTTTTAAGTTTTCGAACATATATTCAGGTTGTTTAATACCTGCAGCCACAAATTCACCATTTAAGAATACTGTAAATGCGGTAAAGTGTTTTCCTCCGGCAAATTCGTGATCCCATGTGAATAGAGCATTGTTGCAAGCAGTATCAATTTTTAAATCGAAAGGATCTGTAATAATTTCGATAAGCGTTGCAAGATATGCATCCGGTCCTGTTATATCAATTGTAGCAGTATAATCGTAATAACCATCTAAGGTAACTTCTAAATCATAATTGCCTACAACAACATCGTTGAAAGTTACACTATTAACAGGAACAGTAGCAGTATGCGTATAATTATCATTGGATAAAGTAACAATCGCGCCGGCGGGGCTATCTCCTGAGTTTGTAGCAACATTAATAATATATTGTACTTTCATCAGTTTTTCAAGCGGGTTAGAGAATGCCGGTGCAGATTCTATAAAGCCGTGGTAAACAGTTCTCACAGCCCATTTGTAGGTTCCTGCCGGAACAACAGCCCAAGAGTGGTCGTCATATTCCATAGCATCTACCGCATTGTTAGTCAAGGTTACCCAAGTTTCAGGATTATTTTCTTGTCCGGGTTGTAAACGCCATAATCTGTATCCAATAACACCTCTTGTGCCTCTTCCTTCCGGAACAAGATTATATTCTTCAACTTGCTCAACTTCCGATATAGAATATCCCGAATTACTTGGATATTCAGCAAAACTATGAGTAACGTTTTCTGTAACAACATTAATTTTATCGCTAACTTCAGTAGGTTCATTGTTAGAAAGAACAATAGACGCTGATTTTCCGGTATTGGTAACAAAAGCTTTAATTACCCAGTTAGCGCTAATTTGTAAGAATGAAGCAGCATCAATCCATCCGTTAATAGGAGAATCTGCACAATAGAAAAGCATACCTTTTCCGGGCACGTTTGGACCGGCATCTCTACCTTGCGGATAGCCTGCCGTGTTCACAAGATTCCATCCAATTCTGAGTTCTCTTGTTGCGTCAATAGTATATGGATTAATGTTAAATTCAGCTATTGTACTTTCCGGATAAGAACTAAAAGGACCTGTTAGAGGGAATGTATATTCTAATGTACCCGGATCTGTAACGGAGGTTCCTCCTTGCCATATTCTGATTTCCATAGTATTAATAGCATAGAGCTCGGTACCCATTCCTAAGGCGATTTTGTTTATTTTGTGTCCGCTCACAATACCCAGATTCGCTAAATCAGCCGGAGTAAAACGAATGCATGCTGTCATGTCGTTTCCTGCAGTTTCGCTCCAACCTACTCTACCGGCAATATCATCATTAATACACCATTTAATCCAATCATTATATTCGGGTAAGGTAAGTTGTCCCCAGGAAATATTGGCATAATTATCCAGATCAACAGCTACTACATCGCTTGGCGGATAAGTAATATCATACAATATGATAGTACCCATATTGGTATTATTTAAGATATCCCATTCACTTTCATGTTTTGCCCATCCATCTGCAGTAACAGTAAGGGTATAATCTTTTGCCCAAAGAACGCCAACAAATTCAAATACGCCATACGGACCGGAAACCACTTGATAATTGTCGTATCCTGTTAATTTCAAGGTAGCGCCTTCAATGTAAGTTCCGTCAGAGCCTTGAACCACACCATACACTAAGAATCCGGGACGGAGTGTCATACAGAAATCATGGGTATAATCATTATCTGCAACCACTTCAAAAGGACCCTTAAATTCATCATAGTATAAGAATTTGGTAACAGAAAGGGTGTAGTCTGTTTCTGCGGGAACAAACGGGAAACTATAATGTCCGTCAGCATCGGTGTAGGTTACTAAACCGTATTTATTCAATTCCACTTTCACGTTAGACATAGGAGATCCGTCTGCGCACTCGGTAATAGTACCATGAATACTACCTGCAGGCACTCTCTTCACTACCATCTCTATATTGGAAATAGTACTCAATGCGGATCCGGCTGTCCAGTTAAACGGAGTAGGATCGCTGTGGTATTCTTGGGAACGACTTGAAGGAGATACAGCAGTTGTATAAGCATTTACGTAGTTAAAATATGGGGCATATAAACGTTCGGTGGTAACAATCAAACTGCCGCCTGTGTAGAGGAATGGCTCGTCTAATGTTACAGAAAGTTGATACAATCCCAGCGGAATTGAGACATTACCTTCATATACTAAGGTGAATTTTTCTTTGGGTTGGAAAGCTCCACCTAAGGTGTTAATATCTGCATTCGCCAAATATACTTTAACCGGGTGATTTACAATTGCCGATGTTGCGGTATTATTGTAGAACCAGGAGAGTTGTTTAATGAAACCGCCACCGCCTGCCATGTTAATATCCTGATTCAGATATACGGATTGTGCACCTGAATGGTTGTAATAGAAGTGGAACGGAATGGAAGTTGTAAGAGTACCTACCCATGGGTCGGAAGGAATATCAATAATTTCGTCTTCGCTGAAAGGTCTAACGGTGATGTTCATAAGCGGAGTAGCGTTATTTACATAAATCTTGTCGCCTTCAATTTCCACGCGTCCTTTAATCTTCATTGGTCCAATTTGGCTAGTGTTGTAAATAACTGTAAGTTTAACCTGTTTTGTTTCAGTGGGCGCTAACGGTTCGTTAATATGTACTTCTGCCAGTACTTCGTTGGTGGCAGTCATCACTTTAACAACATAGTCATCTTCAACAAACTTTCCTTTGTTTCTAATGGTTACAGTGTAATCGTAAGGTACAGTAACTGTAGGTTTGCTATTACCGTTTATAGAAATGGCTTCAAAGTCTATATCAAACTGTTCGCATGCAGTAAACTTGATGTTGCTTCGGTCGGTACGTGTAGTTCCGGTTCCGGGAGCAGCAGCGCTGAAAGGACCGCCAGAATCGGCGCCTCTAAATAGAATTTTACCTGAAATAGTATGGTAGTAGAAATAACCACTTAATGAATAGCTGCCGGCATTATTAAGCCATGCAATAACCAAATTTCCACCATCGTAAGTAAATGGATATTGAAGTTCAAAAGTAGTCCATGTATCATCATTGGTGAAAGTAAGTTCTCCTTCATAAACCATATCTAAGTCATTCACACTAACCCAATCTGTGGTATTTGCAAAAGTATTTTTAGAGGTATTTCCTAAATAAACAGTTTGATTTGCTCTTGTCATTGCCGGAAGTGAGGTAGAATAATATTGGAATGAGATGGCTGTGATTTGAGAACCCGGGGTAAGTTCTATATCGGCTGCATCATAAATTTGTTGTGAGTAAGCGTATGAATTCCAGTTACCAATCGGGAGATAGTATCCTGAGGAGTAAGTTGTACCGGTAGCAATTTCAGCATCTTCGCAGGGGGGTTCTTCCTGGCAGGGTCCCATTTCTTTCACAATGGGTTCAGATTCGTAGGTGTTGGGGCAAAATTGGGTAACAGCCCACACGTGTGGTTCATAAGGATCAAAACCATAGTCCATATAAGTGGTTTCTAACCATTCTTCATGGAGTACGATACCGTCTCTATAGATGACGTACATTTTTCCGCCGCCGCAATTCATATCTCCGGTGTATATTAATCCTGAGATACCGTACATACCCACTCCCGGAGTTCCGCAGGGGTATGAGCCGTTTACCGGAGAAGCGTATAGTAAATTACCTGCACCATCATACACATTAAACATACATTCACAGTCGAAAGAACCTGGATTCCAGTACAGTTTCAGTTCTCCACCGGGTACTTCCATAGAATAGGTTCCATAAGAGCCGCCTGTAAGTCCAACCGTACCAATAGTTGCGCCATTTACTTCAACGCGAACATTACCGCTGTTCCATCCATCGCCAAAATAATCCCACATTTCGAAGAATAGTTCGCAGAGCGGACCCACTGTAACAGGTCCGGCTGTTGCTGCCAATCCTTCTCCTTCAGCATTCACAGCATAAACAGTGTAGGTATATTTACCTGCAGCAGGAACCTGATCTTTAAAGGTCATTGCAGCACCCGGAGTTGCTCCGGCAATAAGTTCTGCAATGGTAACATTGTTTCTTTTAAGCACCATTTTAGTAATACTTGTCAAAGTAGCTCCGCCAAAGGTTTGTGTTGGGTTAACCCACGCCAAATTACAAATCATTGAACTACCCAGAGGAGTTGCCGTAAAGTTACTTGGCGCTGCCGGTAAGTTTGGATTAGCATTGGTAGTGGTAATGGTTACTCCGTCTCCGGTTCCTATGATATGCATCAAGAAGTGATAATTGTATGCTTCTGAGAATACGTAATTGTCGCGACGTCCCATGTTTTCGCCTGTTCCGCCTGCAATCCATATACAAGGACCGCCATAATCATACGTTGCGTCGGGATTTGCAATCATCCAATCATAGGTACCGGCAGGGATCTGAATAGTAACACTTCCATCAACTACAATGTTGTTAGTAGTACAAACAGCATCTGCGTTTGTCGGTATTTTGTGTGAAAATAGATCGTAGGTAGTAGGGGAAATACAAACCGTTGAAAATGGACCGACTTCAGGGATAACAGTGCCATATAGTGTAGCGGTTTGGTCTAACAATAATTGATATCCGCTACCATCGTCCCAAACATCATGAGCTTCAAGGGTTACGTTTACCATTCCTTTTGGAGCGGGCGTACCGGGAGGAACTATTTTATAAGGAACATTATTACTTTCAATATAAGTATTTCTTGTTCTGTTTAATCGTGATGTTGGCTCTCCTTCTTTCGTCGCATAGAAAACTTCTCTATCTCCGTCGTTAGGAATATAGGCAACTTTTTTGCCACCGCTCCAGTCTAATTCGGCGGTACAGTCTAATTGATAAGTTACCATCAATTCAGCTTCTATAGCACAGTCGCCGGGCTGTTTACAATATAGAGCATCAATGCATGCTTGTTGAGACACACCGCCATCGGGGCAGAACACTTGTACGCACCAGGTATGGGGTAGAAATGGGTCGTGTCCTGTGTCAATATAGATTGGTTTATCTACAGTAGCAATATAGGCGCCATCTCTGCGCACCACATAAGTACGCGGGTTGCAATCGTTATAATAAGAGAAGAAGTTAAATCCTGTAGTATAATTTGTTGCATTTGCACAGGAGAATAGTTCTTCATCAAACGAATTAAATATTTTAAATGAACATTCGGAATCGTATGAGCCTTTTGTCCATGTTAAGTCCACATTTCCTGAAGGAATTAAAATGGTAGCTGTTGACGAATAACCTGAACAGGTAGCTGTTCCATAATTTTGTCCGTTTACAGTAACCGTAATTAAAGCGCCGTTCCAGCCATCTCCATAGCTGTCGTCCATCACAATTTTAATATTACACATACCACCCACAATAGCAGAAGTGTTTGCAGACAATCCGTTTCCTTCAGAAGTAACTGCATTTACAGTATAGGTATAGTTACCTGCTGCAGGAACTTGATCGGTATAGGTCATTACTTGTCCGGGCGTAGCTGTTGTAAATTCTTGTACAGAGGTTCCATTTCTTTTTACAACCATTTTGGTAATACTTGTTAAATTAGCGCCGCCAAAGGTTAGCGTTGGGTTGGTCCAATCAAGTTTGCAATTTAATGAGGTGCCTTGCGGAGTAGCAGTAAAGTTGGTGGGAGCTGCAGCAATATTTACATTTCCAGTTTCCACAAATGCTTCAACAATCCAATTGTAGAACAGGTTATTAGATCCGCCAGCAATAGCCATCGTTATCCACTCGTCATTCCAATACATAATATTTCCTTTTGTATCCACCATAGGACCATCATCACATCCACCGGGATATCCTGCGCTAACTATAACATGATAAACCACCCATAATTCTTGAGATGCATCAATCACTACGGGAGTTGTTAAGAGAACTTCCGTATAAGCGTCTTCAAGTAGTGAAGATGGAGAAACTGATTGTTGGTATTTTAGAGTACCTTGGTTGCTGGGCCAGGTTCCGCCTTGATAGATTTCAATGGTAAATTGAGATATCGAAGAGACATACATATTAATAAATCTCACTTTCGTAATAAGGTCGCCATCCACAACTCCTTTTGCTGCTAAATCGGCTGCAGTATATCTTGCGCCTGCTTTAAAATCGGCAGGGCCGCCGGTTCCAATACTATTATTCGTATGTTCAAAGTTCCATTTTACCCAGTCGTTGGGACCAAAATCGGGATTGCCCTTGGTTGTAGGTTTGTTCGGATTAGAAGCAAATAATGCAGTTGGTTTTTCGCCTCTCACAGGTTCTTTATAGTTAGGATCCATAGGAGGTACCGGGTGAATAATCCCTTTTCCTTCGGGGGCATCCCAAGTAATTTGGGCTTCGCAAGATCTTGGATCTAAGTATTCCACTTGCAAGTTTGTTGGAATATCACATTCTGCTTCAAAAACACATTTTGTTAAGGTTTTAGATGTCGGATTCGATACACCACCCTCATCACAAACTACTTTTACAGACCATGTGTGATCTAAGAATGGATCATAAGCGGCATCGGTATAAGAGGTAGTTTTGTGGTCTTCTTTAATAATAAAGCCATCTCTATATACATTATATCTTATATTCGATTGACAAGCTACGATTTGAACGTTAGGACGCAGCAACTCATATCCAAGAGAGCCTGCAGCAGGTGGGGAAGCAGGATTATATGCACTACCGTCTTGATAAACAGTAAGCGCTTTATGTAAAGTAGTAGTATGATTATAGAAAGTATTATTACTACTTGTATTATATGTACCAGAATTGTTTGCAATAGCAACTACAAGATTTCCGCCTTCATATTCAAAAGGAACATCCAAATCAATAGTACTCCACTTTTGACTATTGTTATAAGGTACTGTACCTGAAAACACTTGTGTTAACTGAGACAAAGGCACCCAGTCTGATTCACTTGAAAATGCATTTTTAGAAATATTTCCCATATAAACAACTTGGTTGGCTTTACCTGTTTGGGCGGTAGCATAAAAATATTCGAAAGCTAAAGAAAGAATAACACCAGGGTCGCCAATTTCGGAAGCATCATAAATAAGTTGTGTATAAGAATAGTTGTAGAAAGTATTAATAGGTAATCTGTAACTTCCTGTAGTTCCGGTTCCGATGGTAATTTCATTACCACCACTGCACGGGAGTACTTTTACAACAACAGTAGTAGAAACGCCTACGGGGTTACAATCGTCGCCAAAGAGCGCTTTTACGGTATAATTATAACTACCGTTTGCCACAGTTTCGGTAAAAGTAGTAGTAGTAACTGTAGTTACGTTTGTTCCGTTGCGGCTAATTTGGTATCCTGTTGGGTTTCCGGGAGCGGCTGTCCAATTGAGGGTAACATCGTAGCCGTTAGCGGTGGCAGAAAGGTTGGTAATGGGGTCGCATTGGTCGCCTGCAAAATATGGAAAATGCAAACAAGTAGTTTCATAAGTATCTGCTTGTATCATTGTAGCTGCGCCTGAAGTTGTGTTAATTTTCATCCAGTTATCATAAACAGATTCGCTTTCAGCCCAATACAGCTGGCCATCGGCGTAATCGAAAGCCATACTTTGTGCATAATTAATGGTTCTACCTGTAGAGCCTACCAAAGTGGCAGCGCCTGAAGTTTTATTTACAGTATATAAATTAGCGCTACCCGAATTTACTATATACATAGTACCGGACAAATTAATTGCCATGGTCAATACAGTGGTAGAAGTAGTATGTCCGGTAATATTAGCCACTTGGGTAAGTTGACCGGTTGTTAAATTTACCGTATGGATAGCTCCATTATAAAGAGCATACATAGTATTGTTAGTGTAGTCATATGATAATGCACTCACAGGGGCAGCACTCAATTCGGGTCTTGGAGTAGAACTTATCACTGTTCCCGAAGTGGCATCCATTTTATAAAATGCCGGAGATGCTGTGTAATCACTATAGCAGTACAGATAACCGTCAAGAAAAGTTCCTCCATACATTACTGCAGGGAAATCTGTAATGAAAATCTTTCCTGAAATAGCATCTACATCCCATTTCCAATAGCCAACAGAAGCTGTCGGATAATGGACGTAGCCCCAAACCATATTTCCTCTTGAAGGGGTAAGGTTTGGTTCTGTGATAGGATGTTCAATAGGTTGATATAAATGAGCGGGTCTGCGCATAGCGCTATTTCCTTCAATAGTTTTTGGCATCTCCATACCTTCCTGTTTTTCCACATAGTTATATTCGGGTACGAAGTCATATTTGGGGTCGGTAACATCTACTAAGATATTTCTGCCTTTTCCGTCGGGTGCAATCCAGGTCAGTTGTGCGGGACCGCAATCAGGACCATACACTACATTGAGGTTCGTAGCGGGATCGCATTCGCCGGGGGTATCGGAACAGAACTCTAAGGTTGCTGAAACAGCAGAGGATTCACCGCCCGTTTCGCAAGCCACTTTCACTGTCCATGTATGGGGGAAAGCAGGGTCGAAAGCGGTAGAGGGGTCGGTATAAGTAGTTGTAGTTACATTCGTAGCAATAGAGGTACCGTCTCTATATATATTATAGGTATAATCGCCGGTGGGGATAGGTCCGCCTGCATCGCAAGGCAATGCTTCAGTGTGATTATAACCACTGAAAACAGGACCGGAGTAAGAATAATATGTTGTTCCGTCCACCTTAACAGTTATATTAATAGTATTGTCAGTTAAACCTGATTGGTCTATTTGGAAAGTAGCGTCTCCGAAAAGTTGTCCTGTAAACGTTCCTATTCCACCGGTGGCACCTATTATCATCGCACCGGCGGCGTCTTTTACTGACCATATATAAGCATCGCCATAGTTGGATGCAATAGTTACTTCTACGGTGCATGGATCGCCAAATGGCACGCAAGCTTTGGCATTGTCGCCATCGCCTGCAGAATTAACTGCAAATACTGAATAACAAAAAATACCTGCTGAAGGCACCATCGGATCTTGCCATGTTACATTAGCGCCAACCGCAAGATCACTACCGCTGGTAATTTCATGGATTAGGATTCCATTTCTTCTGATAACTACTTTGGTAATACTTCCTGCTGCCAAAGTTGCGCCTGCAGTTGTTTGCGTTGGGTTAGTCCAGGCAAGATTAGCCTTATAATCTACGGGGGTAGCAGTAAACTGAGTCGGTGCTTTCGGTGCGTTAGCATTGGAAAACTCATAAACTGTAATTCTATTGGGATTTCCTTGTATATTAGCAGCTAAATGTAATATTCCTCCGGCTTGATATATAAAAGCTCCTCCACCAATATTCGGTTCCGTCATATCTTGATTCAAATCATAAACCGGACCGGTTAGCGTATTTGCGGCGATATTATATTTATACATATACGCTCCTCCGTTAGTTTGGGTATTGAGCCACACACAATTATTTACCGCATCATAAGCCGAGCCGTAAACGTCTGCTACATTTGCCGTAGCGCTATTGGGTATTAATACTGCACCTGTCATGGATATAGCAGCCAAAGTGGTCCAGTCGCCTGTCCAAAAGCCGCCGGCGCCTCCATCCAAAGTGGGGTCATAAGTCAGGTGGCGAGTGTTTCCTGCACCGGAAGTAATCGTTCCGATAAGGGTTTGATTTGCCAAATCTAACTTATAGATGGTTGAGTTTCCTCCATTTCCTGCATAGAAATAGGTACCGTCATAAGTTAGCGATCTCATCAAAGCAACTCCGGCAATGGTAAATGATTGCGGGTTTGAACCATCCATGTTATACTTGCAGAACAAAGGTGGAAATGAGGTTGGGCTCCAGCTTCCTGTGTACCAATTAATTCCATCTGTAGCTACTGCCGGTTGCGCGCCCGCAACGGCATTAAAAGCATATTCAACATCCCACATAGTCTTGGTTGGTTCTAACTTAATGTTGCTAAAAGATTCACATCTGTCTGCAGGTGTATTTCCCTCTCCTCTTTGTAGGCTTCTTTCAATAACTTCTGTTTTAATCGGTGGATTTATCACCGGTGCTTTTCCTTTTCCGGGGGGATTCCAGTTGAGTGTTACACTACTACAATTCTCTTCATAAACTGCGGTCAGGTTTGTAGCGGGGTTGCATTGTCCGGGTCCTCCGTTGTCGCAAGCGATCATAGTTTTGGATGCGGGGTCAGATTCGCCGCCCGTTTCGCAAGCCACTACAACTTCCCAGGTGTGTCCTGCCGTAGCAACAAAAGTGTTGTCGGTGTAAGAGGTAGTAGTAACCGGCGTAGTATTCAGTTTTGAACCGTCTCTATATATATTGTAGGCAACGTCGCCGGGGATAGGACCGTCGTCGGTGGTAATTAAAATATCGTCAATAAGAATATCATAACCTTCATAATCGAGAGTGAAAGCATGGAATCCAAGATAATAGTTTCCTGCTGTAGTAGGTGTAAAAGTAGATGTTATTTCTATATAATCATCATCGGTGTACATACTCGCATTATAATAAACTGTAGTACCGGCATTCATTGCAGCTACTGTTGCAGCATTACCAATTTTTACTTCAAACTTATCATAATCGTCATAATCATAGCCTGCTGCTACCCAAAAACTAATGGTATATTGTGTTCCGGCAGTAAGTGCAATAGCCGGGGTGAACATCCATTCATTGCGGGTATAATCAGCATCCCACTGGCTCCATGCTAATTGTTCACTATAATTATGTCCCCAATAATAATAATCATCAACTTCCCAACCAATTGTGGGGCTGGTTGTTGTTCGAGTCCATCCGGTGGGTAAATTTGGCGCTGTAGCGCTTTCAAAGTCTTCTTCGAAAACCACAGATTTTGGAGCCGGCAATGGCAAAACTGGTTTTGAGTGCGGCATACGTGCTGCTCTATTTTTCATAAATTCAACTTTATCAATGCCTGTTTTCGTTGGTTTTCCGTCATTATATTTTGGAGGTGCAATTGTTCCTTTTCCGGGGGCAGTCCAAGTAAGTTGGGCTGAGCCGCAGTCGGTGGCGTAGGTAACGTTCAGGTTGGTTGGGGGGTTGCAGGTAGCAGGTCCGTCACCGGCACAAACTTCAAATTTGACATTCGGACGATTGTAAACTCTAGCTATGGAACTGGTTATGTTTGCAGGATTTACAGGGGCAGACGTACTATAAGTATTTATATATCTGTACTGTGTTGTAGTACCGCCTTTCCATTTATTACCAGTAATATAATAACCTGTATTATGAAGGGTTGCTATTACAATATTTCCACCGGTATATACAAATGGGGCATCAAATACTATTTCCGACCATTCATTAGCATTGCTAAAGGTTGGGGTTCCATGATATACTTGTTGGAGTTGATCAAACGGGAAAAAGTTTGCTGCTGTGGCTCCCGCAAATTCTACCATATCTGTATTTGCCATATAAATAGTAATCTCCTTTTCAAATGGAGTAGTAGAAATATAGTTATATGCTACTTTGGTAATTGTTTTGTTTTCTCCCGAATAGCCAATTTCGGTGGCATCATAAATTTGTTGTGCATAGTTATATTCCCAAAGGGTGTACATAGGTCCATACTGGCTGTCTGTTGTACCTGTGTTAATAATTTTATCAACGCATCCAACGGGACCTCCGGTGAAGTATGCCGTATAGGTAGCATCTGTGGTAGCGTTAAAGGTAATAGAAGCTGTAGTTGCGCCTGTATTCCAATGGTCGAAAGTATATCCTGTATTGGCAGTTGCGGTTAGGGTAACCGGTGCGCCTATGGCATAACTTCCACCACCGGTAATTGTGCCTCCGGCGGAAGGGGAAGCGAGAGCAGTGATGTATGCGGTAGTTCCCGGTTCCACTACGCCGATAATGGCGTTATTTCCTGCAAGGGAATTTGCTGCAAGTGTTGTCCAAGCGCCTGTTCCCATTTGGAGATGCCCTCCATTGGCAGCATTTTGTGGGACGTTCGCTGTATTTCCCGCTCCGTATCCTGATGAAGTGGTTGCAGTAAATCCGATAAAAGTAGCGTCATTAGTTAATGGATAAGGGGTGGTCAAGGTAATGGTATTCCATCCTACAACCGGGGTAAAACTTTGAGTATATTGATTTGTTCCGGTTAATGAATTGCGAATCCAAATAGTGCAATTGCTTAAATCTGACGGAGTAGTAAAACCAATTTCAATGGTAGTTAACACTTTTCCTACAAATGGCGCCATATTAGCGACAGGATAGCCGATTGCGCCACTTATTGTATTTCCGGCGTTGGTTGCACTTCCTATATTTCCTGATACCGGCACATTATTGCAATATCCCATAGGTAGCAGTGCATAAACTTTGACATTTGCCGGAGCGGAAACGTCGTTATTGGAATTTTGATCGCCTGCAAGAATCACTTTTCCTTTAACTGCTAAAGTTCCTGCCGTTGTTGGCGCATAGTTAACGGTAACATTTGCAAAAGCACCTGCTGCTACAGCAGTAGTAACCGCTTGTGTTGCCAAAACGTTATTTGAAGCGTCAAGTAATTGTACTGAATAATTATTTTGTGACGCCGTTCCTGCGTTGAATACAGAAACAGTAAAAGCGCTTGAATTTCCTACGCTTTTTAAAGAAGGAGATGTAACAGACGAAGCCGCCAGGTCGTTGGTGGGCAATGGATTACCATTAGTAAGTAGCGCCTCTATAGCCAAATTACCTAAGCCGGTGTAAGTATTCCATGCAGCGCCCGTCTCATGTTGCGTAGGATTTAAAGCGATAAGGTAGTTAAATCCGCCCTCTTTGTAAGTATCCGCCGGCGTTATGGAACAAGCTAACGGATACCAGTTCACAACAGCAGCGCTTGTAAAAGCCGCCGTATAACCGATAACCAACGGGGCATCAGTTATTGTATAATTAGTAGTTAGCGGAAAATTTTCCCAGTGGTAGGCAGCGGTAAATGCAGGTGTAACGGTTTGTTGATACACAACAGGTCCGTCCAACGCTGTCTTAATCCAGATTTTGAACTCGGTTAATCCGGTCATGTTGGCAGCCAATCCTACTCCGATATTAATCTGATGTAAAGTGGCGCCCACATAATTAGAGATCTGCGCCTGAGTAAAACTCATACATCCACTGTAATAACGGGTGCCTGATACATTCGCATTTCCAAGCGCATTGGCAGGATTGCCGGTAATGTACTTTAAAACGAAATCGTCTTTAGCATAAGGCTCGTGCGGATCACACTTGCCCGGCTCTGTTACAGTTACATCTTGATTTTGTTGCACAAGATTTTGTGCTCTCAAAAAACTAAAACTTGCCATAACCAAAATAGCAAGTAAAAAGATAAATTTTTTCATAATAAATAAATTTGATTAATAATATTTTATTGGTTTATAATATCGTCATCTAATTAGAGTTCACACACAATTAGCGTGCAAAAATACATTTTTTTAAATATCAACATAGATATGTTTATTTTTTTTGTTTTTTCCCAAAAAAAACTGTCATTTTTCACCCTTTCTCCCCTACTCTCTTCTCTTCAAGATAATCTTTATCGGTAAATGATCCGAAAATCCTCCTAAATATTTTGGTCCCAAATAAGTACGAAATGTTTTTACCCCTCCGTATTTTTCATCGGAAGTCAATAAAAATGGCGCATCAAAAATAACTGCCGTTCCGTTTTCAATTTCCCAATTGTTTCTTTTACTCAGCAAAGATTTTGATACAATAAACTGATCCAGGCACCCCCAAAACTCCTGCGTTTTGTGTGTGCCTTTGTTTTTTTCTACAAAGGGGATCATAAGATTAAATAAGGTTTCGTTGGTTTCCTCTTTTTTGTATTGATTTGCTTGTAGGTATTTTACTATGCTTTCGTCGGTGGGGTAGTCGTTAAAATCGCCCATGAGAATAATGTTAGCGTTTTCATTAATTGTTAATAAAGAATCTACTTTATTTCTCAACACTTGCGCATACCAATTTCGTTTGGGGATGGTGGCGCCATGCCCTCCAAACCGTGAAGTCCAGTGGTTTACAAACAGATGCATCGTGTCCACAGCAACAAGCGCTTTGACATACAAAATATCTCTGTTTTTCGTATTGGGTTCAAACGGAAAGACGACAGAAACGGGATGGCTTTCTAAAATAGTTATTCTATCGCTGCGATAAAGGAAGCCCACGTCCACTCCGCGCGGGTCCGGCGAATCGTAATGGACATAGCGATAATGATATGCCTTTAGACCTGTGGTGTAACAGAGTTTGTTCAGCACATTTGCATTTTCTATTTCCGCCAACCCGATCATATCGGGCGGCTCCCACCCATTGATAGCCAAAAACACCTTGGCAATATCGTTCAGTTTTTTGAAAAAACGTTTGTAAGTCCAATGGTTAAACCCTGACGGGGTAAAAGCATCGTCGTTTGTTTCAGGGTCATCCTCCGGGTCGAACAGGTTTTCCACGTTGTAAAATGCGATGCAGTAGCGGGTAGTGTCCAACTGGGAAAAAAGGGAAAGAGGTAAAAGGGTAAAGAGGTAAAGAGGTAAAAGGGTAAAGAGGTAAAAGGTGGAGTTTTGATTTTTCATTTTTGATTTTTTTAGGATTTGTATTAAGTTTTTTATATTTTCGCGGCGCGATAGGTGCAACCGTTTTATTGTAAATCGTGGGCGTATCGTTCCCTTACATTGGGTGTACCGGAAACGGAGCCCAGCGTGCCCCCTCTTCAAGAGGATAACCATTCGAAAGAATGGTTTTTTTATTTGTATTTATGTATTTCATTATTAACCACGTATATAATTTCACTGAATTTATATTTTGTTTGTCCATAATACTTACTTACCCCATCTTGTAATCTTTTATAAGAATAAATTTTCTCATTAGGAAAATATATTATCGCTATTTTAACTTTTTTTTCTCTTGCGTGATTTAATATTGCTTTAATATTGTTTTTCCCTGTTCCAAGTGACGTTCCTATTTCAAAAGTTTGTCCATTCCAAGTTCCCTCTGGATACCTTTCTCCTAATCTTTTGCATTTTTCACTTTCTAAGATAACCGCATATCCGTTTTCAAAACCAATTTGTTGTACCATCTTCTCATATATCCCTCTTTTCGGATCAAAACAATGCTCTTTGTGCGTTGCCATTAGCCCGCCGGTTTCTTCACTATAAACAACATTAAAATAATTTTTGTCTTCCTTTAATTTATTGTATTGGATAAAATTTTCGTTTATTCGGGCATCAGGCAGAAAGGAGGAAGAATGTTCCACAGTAATTTTCTTAAAGTTCTTTTTTTGCGCTCCAAATATAATATCATTTCCTTTACATTCAGAAAGTTAAAAAAGTACAAAAAACAAAAAAAGAAGCACTTTTTATGCTAAAAAACGCACTTTTTCACTTTTTGCAAAATGACACAAAGAAAATTTTGGAAAGATTTTAGGTTAATTTCACCCTCGGATCCAACCATCCATAAATAATATCACACAAAATATTGATGACAACTAATATGACGGAGATATATAACAATGTTCCCATAACAACCGGAAAGTCATACTTTTCCAACCCATCCACCATTAAAACGCCAATCCCTTTCCAGTCGAAGATATACTCTACGAAAACCGCGCCTGCCAAAAGCGAGGCTAACCAACCGGAAATGGCGGTTACCACCGGATTGAGTGCATTTTTCAGCACGTGTCTCATCAAAATTGTTCGATAGGGTAACCCTTTGGCTCGGGCAGTCCGAATATAGTCTTGCGAAAGTACGTCTAATACCGAGTTTTTAGTAAGTTCTACAACCACAGCCAATGGTCTAATTCCCAATGTGATGGCTGGAAGTATCAGATTTTTTAGTTCTAAATGTACTCCTGTGCCGTAATCATCAACGGCGAATAAACTGCCAATGAGATTCAGATGCGTGTAATCGGCAAGCACAAAGGCAAATAGCCAGGCAAACAGAATGGCGGCAAAAAAAGAGGGTACCGACATTCCCAGCACGGAAAAGAAAAGCGCCACCTTGTCAAACCAGGTATCTTTGTAAACGGCACATAAAACTCCAATAAAAATTCCGACTAACATCGCTATGAAAATTGCCACAAACGCAAGCAGCGCCGTTTTCGGGAATGCCTCCGCAATCATTTCACTTACCAAACGTTTGCTCTGAAATGAACGCCGAAGATAAGGCTTTTTAAGCACCAGTGATGACTTTGTAAAAGACAAAACTTTAATGTATTGATAGTTGTTTTGATTCAGATAAAAAAAAGATTCGGAATCTTTGGTTTTATACCATGAAATGGGCGACAAATCGTTTAAATATCCCAAATACTGAATCCCGATGGGCAACTCCAATCCCAACTCTTTGCGTATAGCGCTTTCGGTTTCCAAGTCGGTGCGTTGTCCCAGCATCATACGTGCCGGATCGGAAGGAAGCACTGTGAACAAAAAAAACACCAACGTGATAACACCGAACATTACCAAAAAACCATAGGCTAAGCGTTTTAGGATGTACCTTGACATCTGTTTCTAATTTGCGGTAAAGATAATTATAAAACTTACCTACTTATAATAAGTTTTCTGTTTGTAACAGATCCATCATAGGATACTTGGATGATATAAATTCCGTTTACAAATTCTTCAACACTGATCGTTGTTTGTTCGGTTTTGATAACAGAACTATAAACTCTTTTGCCTGTGATTTCGGTAATGTTTACACTTGAACCTATTGGCAAATGATAGATTGTAATATTTTCTTTTGCAGGGTTCGGGACGATTGTCCACAAAATCTGCATGAACTCTTCATTTCCTTCACTTTCGCTTTTGCTTGCTTCAGCGGTGTTCCCATAACAGCCGAGATTAACCCGACTGCCGTTAGGTTGCGGTTCTTTCGAGAAATCAGAAGAGGGGTTTCCTGCATCAATCGCAGGACTATTTACGCCATCTTTGACAAATTGTCCGGTGGAGGGATCATAACGTCCGTTTTTCGATTTTACGTGAAAATCTCCGTTCGAAGCATCTGCAAACAAAGGGTCGGAAGAAAAGTTACCCGTACCTGTGAACCCTTGTTGTGTGAGCGTGTAATTGACAGTTAGCTCTGTATGTGCCTCACCTTCGGTTACAAGTTCAAAATCTTTGCTGTTGTTCCAAAAAATACAGTTTTGAACATGCGCAATGCTCTCCTGCACAAACAACGCGGCTTCTCCTGCATCTGTTGCGTTTTCGGAAACCGTACAATTATCCATATATAAGACAGACGGATTGTAGTTGTAGTCAGCATCAACGTAAATTGCCGAACCGCTTTTTTCGGTTTTATTGTTGTAGAACAATTCGTGTTCCATTTTCACTTTTCCTGCTTCATCTATGAAAACCGCTCCGCCTCTTGATGGCGCTTGATTGTTTCGCCAAACATTGTGAGAGAGTGTAATCAATTTAGTTGTGTCATAGTTGAAAACCAAAATTCCTCCTCCCCAACCGTAATCATAGGCTGCTGCGGCAATGTTTCCATCGAAAATATTTTCAGTAATTGTTCCTGTTCCATTGATGATTACTCCTCCTGCATGATCTCCGTAGCCCGTGTTGTTTTCAATTCGGTTGCAGGCAATGACGAAATTGTCAGGGGCTCCGCTTGTTACCCCGATTGCCGCTCCACGCCCCGACTTGTTGTTTCGTATGATATTGTTTTTAATGGTTACATCGTTTCCTTCTAAACCAATTCCACCGCCACGCTTATCGGTGTCCTGAGTTCCATTGTTTTCAATGATGTTGTTTTCGATCGTAATGTTGTTTAAAAATCCAGAATATTCTCCGGAAAGTTCAATTCCGCGCTGACCGTTTTGAATAGTAAAACCGGAAATTATCAATGAACCGGAAATTGCCTGTGCATCAATGTAAACTAAAATACATGGCGCTGCAATCGTTCCATTGATAATAGTTATATTAGCTTGTGGATCAGCAGAATCAAAAATTCCGTTACCAGCAAAACCACCGAGCAACTGTACTTTTTTCTGTGAAATCTGCACGGCTTCGGAATAGGCGCCTTTCGCAACTTTGATGATATCGCCATTTGAGGCTGCGTTAACTGCTGCCTGAATAGTGCGGTAGGGATTCGACGGAGTCCCATTTTCAGAACCGCTTGAATTGCAATCCACACAAATGTAGTTTTGACTAAGTACTGTAAAACAATAGATGAAGAAACTGAAAAATAAAATTGTTTTTTGCATAGAACTAAAATTAATATTAATATGATAATTTTTTCAAATATACAACACTTTTCCTTCCACATTTTCATACCCCATCTCCCGAATAGCCTCGCAATACCGATCAATTTGCTCTTTGTGTGAAGCATTCGGCTCCCCTGTTTTATAATCAATAACTACTGCACAATCTTCAAAAAGCACTACTCTGTCGGGGCGCAGCAAGTTTCCGTTTGGAAACAATATGGAGGTTTCGTTCAAAACTTTAGCATTTGAAGCAAAATAAGGCGCAAGAGTTTTGTCGTTCAAGATTTTATTAAAAATTTGGACCAAATGTTCTTTGTAGGGTTCTTCTACATTTTGCACAACAAAAGCGATCTCTTCATCATTTTGCGGAAAAACGGTTAATGAGGAGAGAAAATTGTGGATGAAAAGACCGTACTCGGCTTGCGGGGAGAATTGAGTAGTAAGTAGTGAGTAGTGAGTAGTGAGTAGTGAGTAGTGAGATTTTCTACTTTTGTACTTTCGTGCTTTCGCGCTTTCTTGCTTTCTGCTTTCTGCTTTCTCTCTTCTCCTTTTTCCATCCGGTAGTCTCCCAAATACTTACTATAATTCCCTTTTTTTGCTGCTTCATTTTCGGTAATAATATGCAACTCACTGCGGGCGCGGGTTTGGGCAACATACAGCATATTTAACTTGTCTGTATAGGTTTTCCTTTTTTCCTCGTCATATCTGTATCTGAAACGTTCAGGCGTTCCCTTGTCGGTTAGGGTAACCCAATCATATTCTAAACCGGTAACAACCTCATCGTCATGAAGAAGAATATCAGGTTTGGTATAGAAATTGTGGTGTCTCTTGAATGGGAAAATCACAACCGGATATTCCAACCCTTTCGATTTATGTATGGTTGAAACTGTTACGGCATCAATTCCCGGAGGAGTGGAAAGTGTTATTTCACATCCTTTCTCTTCCCACCACTCCAAAAACAGTGGAATTGTACCGTTACTCTTTGTGATAAAATCTTCAGTTTCATCTAATAATCTCATTAAAAACGGATTGCCTACAGAAAAAGAATAAATGCGAAATATTTCATTAATTAAAGTAAACAAAGGCACCGAAGCTATTTTTTGTCTATCAATATCCATATGATTATCTGATAACAATTGCTGAAACTGTTCTTCAGTTTGTACATATTTAATGTTCTCTTCCAAAAGTAAGTTGTTTAGTTTTGCAAGATAATGGATGATTGCCAATTTCGCCAATCTGTTCTCTTCGGAAACCAAATATTGCAAGGTGGCGATAACCACATTAATTTCTGAGGATGCAGACAATTGCAATGACTGTACAGAAATAATGGGAATATCTTCGGCAATTAGAAAAGCGCCGATTTTGCTTGCCAAGTCATTACTACTCACTAATACTGCAATATCCTTGTATTTATATCCTCTGTCCAATGCATCCAAGAGGGTTTCCAATACAGGCTCAAACACAAATTCTTGAAACGGACGATGGTCATCCTCTTCCTGAAAACATACAGTTACTATTCCATCCTCTTTAGAATTACATTTCTGTTCTACATCTTCGTAAAAACCTTTTGCTTCTTCAAAAGAATCAACATGGTTGGTTAAAAAGTTAAAAAACTCATTATTAAAATCTACCACTTTTTTTGAGGAGCGATAATTGGTATCTAACAACTCCACACGATAATCTTTATCTTGTATAGCGTATGGCAACACGGCATCTTTATATCCCTCAATTTTAGAAAGTTTCTGTAAGATATCCGCATCTCCGTTGCGAAAACGATAGATTGCCTGTTTTACATCGCCAAAAAGAAACACTTGTCCTTGTTCATTAAATTTGTTATTTCCTGATAATGCGTTTTTAATCAGCGGAATCATATTCTCCCATTGTAGTTTGGAAGTATCTTGAAACTCATCAATAAAAAAGTAGGAATATTGATTTCCAATTTTTTCATAGATAAAAGGGACATCATCCTCATTGCTAATTTTTTCATTTACCAAAGCATTGGTTTCCGAAAGATAAAAGCGGTTGTCTTGCGCTTTAATTTCATCCATAATTATCTTTAAATCAAACAACAATGCCAATTGAAAGAGATTTCTTTTAAAAAAAGCGATCTCTTTTTCCTCCTCTTTCAGGGTTTGATAAGCCTCAGATTTTTTTTCTTCTTTTGTATTAAAGTTTTTCAATTCGGTTTTAATTCGGGCAGCCTCCCGATTCATCTTTTTCTTAGCTTGTTCGAAATTCTTGTTATCCGATTCCTGTAGTTTTTTTAAAGGAAGATAGACCTCCTCTTCTGTACTCATTTTTAATAACTTCAGCAATTCCCATTCTATTTTCCATTTACCTTTATCCAACATCAAATTTTCTACTAAATCCAACACACGATTAGCAAGTTGTGTGTTATTTTTAGAGATTCGGTGTAATAAAACGGTAATGGTTTCTGTAAAAAAATCAGCCGTTTCAATCTCTAAGTTAAACTGTGTATTTAGTCCAAACTCTAACGCAAAAGCTCTTAAAATGCGTTGAAAAAAGCTGTCAATGGTACTGATAGAAAAGCGGTCATAATCATACAATATCTTCTGAAGCAAAATTTTCGATTGTTTTTTGATATAATTGAATCTTTCGGATTCAGTTGAATGTTTAGCAATATTTTCAACAACCTGATTATATGTATGAAAGTATTTTGAAGAAGATCTAATTTCTGTTTCAAAGGCAAAATAAGAGAGGGTATCCACGATACGCGATTTCATTTCGGCAGTGGCGTTGTTGGTAAAAGTGATGGCAAGTACGTGGCTGTACTTTTCGGGCTGTGGCAAACACAACGACAAGTATTCCACCACTAAACGAGAGGTTTTTCCTCAACCGGCGGAGGCTTTGTATAGGGTGAACATGTTAGGAACTGTGATTCTTTTGTTTTTTGCGAGAGCAAAAATAGATTATTTTCATTAAAACAACCGGATTGCCTGCATTTTTTGGAAGCAATATTTAATCTACAAATATAGCTCGTCTCTATTCAACTTAATATATCTGTTAACAGATAAAAAAGACACAAACAGGGTGAATAAAATTGAAAAAACAAATAAGGATATAAGGAGTAATGCAATTTGGTTAATATATTGAAAATCTACAAATTCCGGCAAAATCACACGACCTAATAATAGGGTTAGAGCCACTAAGATTGAAGCAAATCCGCCACCCCAAACTCCTTGAACAAATCCATTAGCCAAAAAAGGCTTTCTAACAAATGCTCGTGTAGCTCCAATTAATAACATACTTCTGATACTAAAACGTTTAGAATAGATATTTAATCGAATAGAGTTTCCAATTAACATCATGGAGATTAGCATAAACAATGTACAAATTACTACAATTGCCATTTGCACTTTAATAAAGTTATCTAACACTGTTTTCACTAATGCTTCGGGGTATTCTACATCCTGTACATTAGCATTTTGTTTTATTTTTTTGACCACTGCTTTGATGGAATCTCCATTAGCATATTCGGGAGTAACATTAAGAAGGATTGAAGCATTTATTGGATTAACGATAATTTCGGTAAAGTCATTGCCAATAGTTTTAATAGCTTCAGCTGTATTTTCTTCTTTTGAGTAAAAGCGAGATTGAGAAATATAAGGTTCCATTTTAAGCCTTTGTTCAAGAGTCACAATATCTGCTTCTTTTACATCGGAATAGAAAAGTATTTCCATTTCAACTTTTTGGGACAGGTTTTGGATATATTTCATTGAGAAGAAAGCAAAAAACACCAATGTACCAATAAAAAACATTGCAAGCGCAATACTCAATATTGAACCAATAGCTGAGAAGAAAAGTCTTGTACGCGTAATTCGGTCTAAAGAAGATTGAGAAGACACCATAGTTTTATTTTAATTCAAAAAAAGTTTCTCCAAGAAACTGTTCTTCAGTGTAAAGTTGGACGATATATTTTCCTTTCAGTGCTTTATCCCCTTCAACCAAATCCCAGGAAATAGTAACAGTTTCGGCTTTATTATCATAATTTACTGTTTTTTTTGCTGAGTACTGTAATTTTTCTCCTTCATAATCGAAAGCGAAAGCATCTCCGGAGCCGAGTGTTAAAATTCTCCCTGAACCGGGAACGGCAATACGGCAATAAATAGTAACCGGTCCTGCTGGGATTAAAGCATTAGAGCCTAAAATAAAAGTCGTTTTCAACTGATCGACACGATTGGCTTTTTCAGTAATCACTTCTTCTTTATTTTTGTTTTTAAAGTATATAGCTCTACTGTTGATATTGTATGCCTGATGAACTGCAGCAGTACTAAGGGTTTGCCCTAACTCCTCGTTATCTTTTTTTATCGCTTGAATCTCTTTTTTTGATTCTTCTAAGTCTGCTCTAACTTGCTTGTTTTCTTCTTTCAATTGTTTATTTTCTGTATACAATTGGTCTATCTCCTCCACATATTCTTTTGTAATATTTTGCAATCTTTCTAGTTGACGTTTAATCTTACTATAATCAGCATGCTGGTCAATAAGTTTTTTTATTTCGACTGCATTAGATAAGATAACACTGTCTTTTTCAGATAGTTGTTCCGACAAGTCTCCATATTCTTGTTTAATTCGTTCATGTTCATTCAAAACTGAATCCAACTCTGATTGCAAAAAATCGTTTTTTAAAGTTTTATTAATATACTCCTTATTGAATATCGGTTCTGCAAAAAAGCTAAAGTAAATTGTAGTAAAAAGAAATACTGAAGCTAATACAGACAATAGAATTACCCATTTTTTTAATGGATTTCTTTCATTTTTTTGCTCATTCATAAAAGATAATTTTAAGAAACAACGGATATTGATGGGAAAAAGTATATTCGGTATTAATTGATTCCTCTTATTTTTTTTATTCTTTCATACGCTTCATTTAATTTTGCAAACCGTTCTTCTGCAGCTTTTCTAATCTCATCTCCTAAATGGTTCACTTTGTCAGGATGATGTTTCATTGCCTGTTTTCGATAGGCTTTTTTTACTTCATCGTCGGTTGCGGAAGAATCAATTTCAAGCACCTTGTAGTCGTTCTCAAGAGTTTGTGTTTGTCTATAATTTGTTGAAGATGAATAATAGTCACTTCCACCCACATTACTCTGCCATCCGAAAAACATCGCTTTCAATGATTCAAAATCACGGTCTGAAATACCCATTCCACGAGAAATAAATCTGATTGTCTCCATTTCCGAATGCGCAACCGATCCATCTGTAGCAGCAAGGCCAAAGAGAAATTGCAACATCATCAATTTTTCATGAATGGATGCTTTTCTGCCAAAATCTTGTGCTATCGAATAAATATCATATTCTTCATTTAACATATCGCGAAGTACTAATAGCGCTTCCTGGGTTCTTTCAAATCCCAATATTCTTAATAAATAGGCTCTTACAAAATCCAGTTCTGAACGTACCATTTTACCATTGTCCGATTTTACCACTGCAGTAGTAAAAACGAGTAAGTTCTTAATAAAATCGTCTCTAGAAGTAGTTCTTCTATTGAAGATTATTCTTGTTTTTCTTGAAGAATCTAGAAATCCACCAATAATAAATCCTAATAATCCGCCCCAAAAACTGCCGCTAATGATCCATCCAAGAATTAATCCGATAAGTCTAAACATGACTGTAAGTTATTAGGGTAAATATTTAAGAAAAAATAGGGTTAAATAGATCTAAGTTTTAAGGTTTTAAAGTTTTCGTGAGAAGATTACATTAATATTCTATCTTCTGCCCTGGGTGTTCAACATATTCATCAATCCTTTAGCCTTCCCTGCAGAAACCATTTGCATCATCTTACGCATATCATCAAATTGTTTAATTAGTTTGTTTACATCTTGAACATCAGTTCCGCTACCCATAGCAATACGTTTTTTACGATTTCCATTCAGCACGTCTGGATTTGAGCGTTCGTAAGGAGTCATGGATAAGATTATGGCTTCAACACTTTTAAAGGCATTGTCGTCAATCTCCATATCTTTTATGGATTTTCCTATGCCTGGGATCATGCCCATCATATCTTTCAGGTTCCCCATTTTTTTTATTTGTGAAATTTGACTTAAAAAGTCATTAAAATCAAATTGGTTTTTTGCTAATTTTCGTTGTAATTTAATCGCTTCTTCTTCATCAAACTGCTCTTGTGCTTTCTCAACAAAAGAACGAATATCTCCCATTCCTAGAATTCGTTCAGCCAAACGATCAGGGTGAAAGACATCTAAAGCATCCATCTTTTCACCTACCCCAATAAATTTGATAGGTTTGTTTACTACCGATTTTATAGATAAGGCTGCTCCTCCTCTTGTATCTCCATCCATTTTTGTAAGAATAACGCCATCAAAATTGAGTTTGTCATTAAATGCTTTTGCAGTATTCACAGCATCTTGTCCCGTCATTGCATCTACAACAAACAGTATTTCATGAGGATTAACGGCATTTCTAATATTTTCGATTTCGTCCATCATTTCTTGGTCAATAGCAAGCCGTCCTGCCGTATCAATGATAACGGTACTAAAGCCCCAATCTTTGGCGTACTGTACTGCACGTTTGGCAATATCCACAGGCTTTTTTGAATTTTCATCGGTAAACACATCTACTTCAACCTGTTCTCCTAACACTTTAAGTTGATCTATCGCCGCTGGCCTATACACATCGCATGCTACTAACAGGGGTTTTTTCCCTCGTTTATTTTTCAACATCCTGGCTAATTTCGCTGCGTGTGTAGTTTTACCAGAACCTTGCAACCCTGCCATCAAAATAATAGAAGGATTTGACTTAACATTAATATCCACAGCTTCACGACCCATCAATTCTATCAACTCATCATAAGTAATCTTCACCATAAGTTGGCTAGGAGATACAGCTTTTAACACATTCTGTCCCAAGGCTTTTTTCTTTACTTCATCAGTAAAGTCTTTAGCAATCTTGTAATTTACATCAGCATCCAATAAAGCTTTTCTAACTTCTTTCATCGTTTCCGCTACATTAATCTCTGTAATATAGCCTTGACCTTTTAATACTTTAAATGCACGATCTAATTTGGAACTTAAACTTTCAAACATTTTTTCAGCAGTTAATGATTATTATTGATGATTAATTTCATTTTTTTTCGGGGGGCAAAAATAGTTTTTTTACGTTTATTTTTTGTACGAAAATTTTTACTTTTTTTTTATCCTTATTCTTCACAAAATCCTATTTTCGCCGCCATGATTTCAATCCATAAACTTGCGGTAAATTTTACGGGAGATTTTTTGTTCAGAGACCTCTCTTTTGTGGCGGGAGACCGTGAACGGATTGGCTTAGTAGGTAAAAACGGAGCGGGAAAATCCACGCTGCTGAAGATTATTCATAAAGAGATTGAACCCGAATCGGGAGCCATGGTAATCACTGCCGGCTTTAGAACAGGATACCTACCACAAGAGATGGCTGCCAATTTTTCGCGCAACGTTTGGGAAGAAACGGTATCCGCTTTCGTGGAACAGAAGCAGTTGGAGAAAAATATAGCACACATTACGGAACAACTTTCATTAAGAGAAGATTTTGAGAGTGAATCCTACCATAAGTTGGCACAACAACTTGCCGATTGTACGGAACGGTTTCACCTCCTCGGCGGAAGCACCATGGATGCCGATGCGGAAAAAGTGTTGCTGGGTCTGGGCTTCAAGCAAACCGACTTTGCTCGCCCGCTGCGCGAGTTCAGTTCCGGATGGCAAATGAGAGTAGCATTAGCCAAAATCCTGCTCCAAAAACCTGAGATTATCCTCTTGGACGAGCCCACCAACCACTTGGATATTGAATCTATTCAATGGTTGGAGGAGTATTTGGCAAACTACGAGGGGGCGCTGATTATGGTGTCGCACGACCGCGCTTTTTTGGATAGAGTAACCACCCGAACTATTGAGATTACCTTGGGAAATATTCAAGATTATAAATGCAGTTATTCAGAATATGTAGAGCAACGTTTGGAACGTATTGAAACTCAACAAGCCGCGTTTGAAAACCAGCAAAAAGAGATTGCCCAGATTGAACGATTTATTGAACGTTTTCGCTATAAGGCAACCAAAGCCAAACAAGTACAAAGCAGAATTAAGTTATTGGATAAAATGGATAAAGTGGTGGTGGATGAGGTGGACGACAGCGCCATCTCTTTTAAATTTCCGCCGGCGCCCCACTCCGGAAAGGTTACGGTGGAGGCGAAACAGTTATGTTTAGGCTACGGAACTTTTAATGTGCTGAAAGATATTGATATGCACTTGGAGCGCGGCGAGCGTGTGGCTTTTGTGGGCAGAAACGGCGAAGGAAAATCCACTTTTGTGAAAAGTATTGTAGGAGAACTTGCCCCGCAAAAAGGCTCTATTCAATTAGGTCATCAAGTGGTGATTGGCTATTACGCTCAAAATCAAGCGCTGTTGTTAGATCCCAACAAGACCGTTTTTGAAACTATTGATGAAGTGGCCGTTGGCGATATCCGCCCGAAAATCAGAACCATCTTGGGCAGATTCTTGTTTACTACCGAAGATACGGAGAAAAAAGTGGCGGTGCTTTCCGGAGGCGAAAAATCGCGCCTTGCGCTGGCAAAACTGCTACTGTCACCTTTTAATCTGCTCATCTTGGACGAACCTACTAACCACTTGGATATGGCATCGAAAGATGTGCTTAAAAACGCATTATTGCATTATTCCGGAAGTTTGATTTTGGTTTCGCACGACCGCGACTTTTTATCCGGATTGTGCGAGAAAATTTTTGAATTTAAAGACAAAAAGATAAAAACTTACATCGGCGATGTGTACGACTTCTTGGAAAAGAAGAAGTTGGACTCATTAAACGAACTGCAACGAAAAGTGAACAGTGGAGCAGGAGAAGAAAAATCCGCTTCTGTTAACAAAGAAAATTATCTGCAAAAAAAAGAGCAGGAAGCACTGCAACGTAAATTTCAAAACCAACTTAAAAAATTGGAAACGGAGATTGGAAACGATGTGAAAGCGCTGCATCAAATTGAGATGAAATTGGCGCTGCCGGAGCAATACACCAAAGAGATTGAAAGTGGAGTGTTGTATGCGGAATATGAAAGGCTGAAAAATAGCATTGCTGAGAAAGAGGAGAAATGGATGGAATTACAAATTTAACCACAGATTACACCGATTAACACAAATATTTATCTGTGTAAATCTGTGCAAATCTGCGGACAAAAAAATATTATGCTCAAATACTTAGTGGAAAAAGAGTTTAAGTTAATCCGAAGAAATAGGGTTCTTCCGATTATCATTTTCATTATGCCGGTGGTGTTTCTTTTGCTTTTACCTTTCGCTGCTGATTTTGAAGTAAAGAATATCCGAGTGGTAGTAGTGAATAACGACCACTCTGTTTATTCGCATCGTTTTATAGAAAAAATTGGTTCTTCCAGCTATTTTCAGATTGTGGCAAATGAAAACAGCTATGAAGATGCCATGCAAAACCAAATTGAAAGCGGTAAAGCAGATGCTATTTTAGAAATTCCTCATCATTTTGAACGGAATTTAGTAAAGCAGAAGATGACAAAAATTCTCATCTCTGCAAACTCAGTTGATGGAATGAAAGGATTATTAGGCACTTCCTATTTGGCATCTATTGCCCTCGATTTTTCAAAAAATATATCTTTAGAGTTAGCTTCGTTTTATGAGACTGCTCCACAGCAAACCATTTCAATTTCCAATCGTGGGCTTTTCAATCCCATGATGAATTACAAAGCCTACATGGTTCCTGCAATTATGATGATGCTCATTGTGTTGATGTGCGGCGCCATGCCGGCAATAAACATTGTGATGGAAAAAGAGACCGGCACCATTGAACAAATGAATGTTACTCCAATTAAAAAAATCTACTTTATTTTAGCAAAAATTATTCCTTTTTGGGTCATCGGATTTATTGTACTCACTATAGGGTTTATTATTGCCTATCTTGTGTATGGTTTGGTTCCGGTTGGCAGTTTGGGGACTATCTATTTAGCGGCAGCAGTGTTTATCCTTACCATGACCGGTATAGGTTTGGTAGTTTCCAATAAATCGGATACGATGCAGCAAGCGATGATGATTGCCATGTTTTTCTTAGTGGTTTTTATCTTAATGAGTGGATTGCTTACCCCTATTGCCTCAATGCCCCAGTGGGCGCAGTGGCTAACATATATAAATCCGTTGCGTTATTTTGCTCAGATTATGCGCTTTGTATATTTAAAAGGGTGCTCAGTTTCAGATATAATACCACAATTATCTGCATTATTAGCTTTTGCTGTGGGAGCAAACCTTTGGGCAGTAGTAAGTTATAAGAAGAGGAGTTAGATTTACCGAACAGAATTCAATATGCTACCCGATATCTTTTGAAGCGCCCGATAATTCTAGTTAATATAATTACTTTCTTTTTTCAACGTTAATCTAAAAGTTTTTAAATTTAATATCATTAAATCTTTGTATTTATGGCAATAGTAACCACTAACTTCTATAATTAATGATAACTTATATCAAAGGCGCTTTAATCGAAAAATCTCCTGCTTTCGTGGTCATAGAAACTGCTGGCGGGGTGGCTTACGGAATTCATATTTCATTAGCCACTTTCTCTCAACTAAAAGAAACAGAAAATGTAAAACTGCTAACCCATTATGTCATTAAGGAAGATGCGCACCAACTTTTCGGTTTCTTTTCAGAAGAAGAACGAAGTTTGTTTCGTTTATTGATTACTGTAAACGGAATTGGTGTTAATACTGCCCGTCTGATTTTATCTTCACTAAGCATTGATGAATTACTTAATGCTATTGCTACAGAAAATATTAGGATTATTCAAGGAGTCAAAGGAATTGGATTAAAGACCGCACAAAGGGTAATCATTGACCTAAAAGATAAAATTGGTAAATGTGTTTCTCACAATATTGAAAAAATCGCGATTTCTTATAATAATAATAAGGGGGAAGCGTTATCTGCATTGGTCTCTTTGGGTTTTTCTAAAAATTCAGTTGATGAGGCGTTAGATAAAATAATACGTACTGATGGCGCGTATTTGTCTATTGAAGAATTGATTAAGAAAGCGTTAAAAACATTATAGAAAAAATACACTAAACTACTATCGTGATTTTTGGGAAGCAAACAAAATTCTATTTCATCCCGGCGCTAATTGTATATGTATTATATTCAGCTGTTTGGGCAATTCCTGCCTCCGGTAATTATTACACTCCCCAAAATACTTATAATTCTCCATTATTTTCTATTGAAGATGATGACTTCAATTATGATATAGGTGAACCATTTGAGATACCGATTTTACCACCAGATACAGGGCTGCGTTCAAAAGTACCAAATCCTCCAAATAATCCTTTAGAACAGGAGTTTTATTCTCCTTTACATTTAAGCACCCCGCCATCTCTTACCAATGAGATTGAGTATGACCCAACTACAAATTCTTATCGTTTTCAAAACAAAATTGGAAACACAAATTTCGGACCTGCTGCTTCAATGAGTGTTAATGAATATATTGACCATGATTTGCAACAGGAAATAAGAAACTATTGGCGCGAAAAAGGAGCTCGCTATGTTTCAGGACCTAATAGGAGAGGTGGAGGTGGAATTATTCCGCAACTTCGTGTAGGAGGGGATGTATTTGAGACAATTTTCGGAAGTAATATTATTGACATTAGACCCTCCGGAAATGTAGAACTTATGTTCGGAATTGTACACAACTCCGATAAAAATCCAAATATTACAGAGCGAATGCGCAAAAGAACTGATTTTAAATTCGATGCTAAAATTCAATTGAGCTTGATGGCTAAAATTGGAGATAAAATTAGTTTCAACTTAAATTATAATACAGAATCCAACTTTGACTTTGATAATAAAATGAAACTCAAGTATGAAGGTAAAGAAGATGATATTATTCAATTACTTGAATTTGGAGATGTTACACTTCCTTTGAACAGCTCACTTATAACGGGAAGCCAAACACTGTTTGGGGGTAAAGTAGGATTAAAATTTGGAAAATTATTTATTACTGCTGTTGCTTCTGAAACATCTTCTCAAAAACAAACCTTAAATGTTACGAATGGCGCTCAAACCCAAGAGTTTTATTTTAGGGCTGATGAATACGAAGATAATAGACACTTTTTTATTGCTCAGTATTTCAGAGATAGCTATAATGATGCTATGTCTGAGTTGCCACTCATTAAATCAAATATTGTGATTACTAAAATTGAGGTTTGGAGAACTAATATTGGAGGAGCTGTTTCGGAAAATCGTAATATTGTGGCATTTACAGATTTGGGGGAAGCAGATCCAGATAAGATTTTTAACAAGCAGTTCCTGCCCGGATATGGCGGATTCCCTAGAAATAATGGTAACAAGTTAGTTAACTTAGTGGATAGTTCTCAAATAAGAGATATTAGTGCTGTTACTCAGTATCTGAGAGGAATGGGGTTGGTATCCGGTGTAGATTATGAAAAAGTGGAAAGCGCTCGATTACTTTCCCCTAATGAATATACTTACAATTCCAAGTTAGGATTTATATCTTTAACTACACCGCTAAATTCAGATCAGGTGCTGGCTGTAGCTTTTCAATATCAAGTTATTGGTGATGCAAATAATGTATATCAAGTAGGCGAATTTTCAAATGAAGTTTTTGCTCCTAATTCTCTTCGTGTAAAATTATTAAAAAGTACAAATTTGAACACCAAAGGACCTCTTTGGAAGTTGATGATGAAAAACGTATATAGCATTGGTGGTTACCAAATTTCTTCTGAAAAATTTAGATTAAATATTCTTTTTTCAGGAGATGAAGAAGGAGTCAAAAATGGATTTTTTAACCAAAGTTCTAAACATGGGATCCCATTAATCCGACTCATGAACCTGGATAAATTGAACCAACAAATGGACCCCTACCCTGACGGAATCTTTGACTTTATAGATGGCGCTGATACTCAGGGGGGAACTATCGTTTCACGTACAGGTAAAATCTTTTTCCCTACTATAGAACCATTTGGAGAAGACTTGAAAGTGGCTATTTTAAAAGATTCTCAAGACCCCGTTGCAGATCAATTATGGGCAAGCAAGTATACTTTCGACTCACTTTATACTATGACCAAAACAATGGCTCAGCAATATACAAGCAAAAATAAATATTATTTAGAAGGACAGTATCGATCCGCTTATGGTGCTGAATATAATTTAAACGCTTGGAATATTCCGCAAGGATCGGTTGTGGTTAATGCAGGTGGTATGAAACTAACTGAGAATGTGGATTATACCGTTAACTATAGCATGGGAACTGTTTCGATTATTAATGAAGGTATCCTCAAATCGGGAACTCCTATATCGATTTCCGTTGAAAACAATTCTCAATTTGGTATGAATAAAAAAAGATTCTTTGGGACGAATGTGGAATACAGGTTTAATGAAAACTTTTTGATTGGAGCGACTTTGTTAAACATGAGTGAGCGTCCTTATACGCAAAAAGTTAATTATGGAAACGAGCCGATTAATAATACAGTATGGGGAATGAACTTTGCTTATAAAACAAGAGTCCCATGGATTACCAAGTTGGTTGATTTATTGCCTTTTCATAGTACAACTGCTGAATCTACATTACAAATTGAAGGAGAGTTCGCCCATTTCATTCCCGGACATAGTAGAATTATTGGGAAAAAAGGAACTACTTATATTGATGATTTTGAAGGAGCCCGCACTACTGTGGATTTAAGACAAATGGCATACTGGAATTTAGCTTCAACACCTCAAGGGCAACGAGATATGTTTCCTGAAACATTTACCGACACTACCGCAGACACTAGAACTCAATTGGCATATGGTTTTAACAGAGCTCGTTTAGCATGGTATGTTATTGATCAACTGTTTTATAATAATACTTCTGCAACTCCTTCTAATATTAACCGTGAAGAACAATCTAAACCCTACGCAAGAGCAGTATACGAACCTGAACTTTTTCCTAAAAAAGAATACGCAAGTACGGCAGTTTCTACTTATATTCCTATTCTTAACATGGCTTTCTATCCTACAGAAAGAGGACCCTATAACTATGACGTAGAAGCTTTCAAAAATTTATCGAAAGGTATTAATGATGACGGGTCTTTGAAAGAGCCTTCTACAAGATGGGCAGGAATGATGCGAAAATTTGACAATTCAGACTTTGAAGCAAATAACTACGAGTATATAGAATTTTGGATGATGGACCCCTTTTTGAATGATGATTATACTGAAAATCTAAATCACAAAGGGGGAAAACTCTATTTCAATCTCGGAGATATTTCAGAAGATATTTTAAGAGATGGTAAGAAGTTTTTTGAAGATGGATTGCCTGCTGATGGTTCTGATGAAAACTGTGAGTTTACCGTTTGGGGTCGGGTCCCCACTATTCAACAAATTGTTAATGCATTCGACAATACAGCAAACAGAAGAAATCAAGACGTTGGTTATGACGGATTACCCACTGAAAGAGAAAGAGAGTTTTTTGAGGATTCATACTTAAAGCTTATTCGAAACGCTTTCGGAGCAGGTTCCACTGCTTATGAAAATGCTTGGCGAGACCCTTCAAGTGACGATTTCAGATTTTGTAGAGGTGAATATTGGGATAACTTAAAGGCAGGCATTAATGATCGTTATAAATATTATAACAACGCAGAAGGAAACTCAACCGATAACTTTAATAGAGATTTACCAAATAATGTGTTATCTATTGCAACTAGTATGCCTAATAGTGAGGATATCAATAACGATAATACAATGAACGAAGATGAAAAATATTACCAATGGAGCATTGATATTAATCCTAATATGATGGAAGTGGGGCAAAATTACATCAATGATATCAGAGATGCTATTTCTGAAAGATTACCTAATGGTAAAAATGAAACTACTCGTTGGTATCAATTTCGAATCCCAATTAAAAACCCGGAAGAAACTATTGGAGCTATTAGTGGACTTAACTCAATAAGATTTTTACGCGTTTTTTTGAAAGGGTTTGAAGATGATATTATTTTGCGTTTCGCTACTTTTGAATTAGTTCGTAATACTTGGAGAGCGTATACTCAAGACTTATTGGAAGATGGGGATTACTATCCCGGTCATGATGGGGAAAATACAGAATTTTTAGTAGGAACTGTAAGTTTAGAAGAAAATGGAAATAGAATTCCTATAAATTATAGAATACCTCCCGGCATTGAAAGAGAAATAGCTTATGGTGGAATGCAAACTCAACAACTAAATGAACAATCAATTAGTATGAAAATTAGCAATTTACAAGATGGAGATGCTAGAGCAATTTACAAAAATACTAATTATGATATGCGTCAATTCAAAAGAATTGAAATGTTTGTTCATGCAGAAAAAATGTTTAAAGAAGATGAGGTTAGAGATGGAGATGTAACTGTATTTATTCGTTTAGGTTCCGATTTTACTCAAAATTACTATGAATATGAAATTCCTGCTAAAATGTCTCCTTGGTATAACAATGATACATCCTCTGTGTGGCCTAAAGAAAATAGAATAGCTATCGTATTGGATAAACTGGTTGATATAAAACAAAATAGAAGAAAAAAGGGACACTCTAATTTTACTATTCCATACTCCGAAACAATTGATGGCAACAAAATTTCTGTTGTAGGTATGCCCAATCTGGGAAATGTTACTACTATTATGATTGGGGTTCGAAATCCTAAAAAAAGAAATAGTAACGATGGCGATGATATGCTCCCTAAATCTGTGGAAGTTTGGGTAAATGACTTACGACTTACCGGATTTGACGACCGCTCAGGAGTCGCTGCGTTGGGAAGAATGAGACTCAATTTAGCAGATTTGGGAGACATTGCGATATCAGGAACCGTTACTTCCCCCGGATACGGAGGTTTAGACCAGTCTGTGACTCAAAGGCAATTGGCAACTACATACTCCATTGATTTTGCTACAAATATTGACGGTGGGAAAATTTTATTCCCCAAAAATTGGAATATTAAAATTCCCATTCATTATGACTTTTCCATGCAGGGAGAGGTGCCTGAATATAATCCCTTAAACCCTGATGTTAAGTTGAAAGAAGATTTAAAATCTTACAATTCAAAAGCACAAAGAGATTCAATTAGAAATATTACAAATAATATTGTTAAGCGTAATAGCATTAACTTTACCAACGTCCGCAAAGAAAGAAATCTTAGCAAACCGCTGAAAATGAGACCATGGGATGTTGAAAACCTAGACTTCTCTTATGCTTATTCCCAAGTTTTGAAACATGATGCAGATTTGGAATTTGATAATCAAAGACGACACGAAGGAGAAATTGGATATTCTTTTAGCCATAACCCAAAAAACTACAAATTAGGCCCGAAAAAAGGACTTAAATCTTCCTGGTTGCAAATTATTAGAGACTTAAATATTACACTTGTACCTAAGAGTTTTACTTTTAGAACTTCAATTGTGAGAGACTTTAACGAATTTAAGTATCGCCCTAAAAGTCAAGGCAATATTATTATAGATACCAGCTATGTAAAATCTTTTAATTGGATGAGAAATTATTCATTGCAATGGGATGTTACTACTTCTTTGAAATTTATTTATAACGCAAATGCAACTTCCCGATTGGAAGAACCGCAAGGATTAATTGACTCAAAAGAAAAAAAAGCAGAAGTGTGGCGCTCTTTTGGTAAAGGTGGACTTATGAACTTATATGACCAACGCTTTGAAGTAACTTATCAAATACCTATTAATAAAATACCATTATTTAATTGGCTTACAGCAAATTTTAGATATTCTGGTCAATATAGATTTGTTGGGGCACCTATCTCTTTGGCTTATCTTGGAAATACTATTGATAACTCAAACCAAATTTCATTGAACGGGCAAGTAAATTTAGTTACATTGTATAACAATATTCCTTACCTGAAGAAAATTAATTCTCCTGCCCCACAGCAAAATAAAAGGCCTGCCGCTCAGTCTCCTGAACCCGATAAAAAAGATAAGAAAAAGAAAAAATCTGAAAAAGACAGTTTAAATACTAAACCAAATTACGTTAAAATTATTGGGGATGGTGCTATCCGTTTTTTGATGATGGTTCGTAATGTGAATGTGAGTTGGACTCAAGGGAAAGGAACTGTACTTCCGGGATATATGTATTCACCGAATTTGTTTGGAATTAACTTCAAAACAAACTCTCCAGGTTTCTTGTATGTTTTTGGCGGGCAATCCGATATCCAGAAAATGGCAGTGAATGGAAACTGGATTACTAAAGATACACTACTAAATTCAGCATTCCAAAGAAAATATAATGAAACGCTAAACATCAGAGCACAAGTAGAGCCTTTTAAAGAATTCCGTATTGATGTTGTGGCAAATCGTACTTTTACAAGCAACTTAACAGAGTATTTCAGAGCAAACGCAGAAGGAAGTATTAAACATTTCTCTCCTTTAACCACTGGTAATTTTAATATCACTTATGTTGGATTAAAAACATTCTTCAAAAAAAGCAATGCTATTTTTAATGAACTAAAAAATGTTCGCCTTGAAATAGCCAAAAGAATAGCAAGAGAAAACATAAATTCAGTGGGATTTGATAAAGACGGATATCCATTCGGATATGATTCTCTTTCTCAAGAAGTATTGACTTACTCTTTCATGGCTTCTTATTTGGGAAAAAATGCTCAAAAAATAAAAATTAACAAACCTTTTTTCGCGGTGCCTCTGCCTAACTGGCAGTTGCGTTACAATGGATTAACTAAAATAAAAGCAGTTGCTAAGGTGTTCCAAAATTTCTCCATTAACCATAATTACACTTGTACATACAACATTGGTAGTTACAAAACAAATGTATTATATGATGTAGATAATGCCGGGTACCCTAATGTAAAAGATCAATTAGGTAACTTCATCCCAAAAAATGAAATTACTCAAATATCTCTAGTGGAAAGTTTTAACCCTTTAATCGGTTTTGACATGACACTCACAAATAGCTTGATGATTAAAGTAGATTATAAGCAAGGAAGAAATTTGTCATTGAGTTTTGCAAATAACCAAATTACCGAGATGAGAACAAATGAACTTGCAATAAGCGCAGGATATAGATTTAAAGATTTAAAAATCGGTTTCTCTTTTGCAGGTACAAAACGACAAATTGTGAGTGATTTGAATATTACTGTGGGCTTTTCTATGAGAGACAACACAACTAAACTGAGAAAAATTGCAGAAAATGTTAGCCAAATCTCTTCAGGTATGCTTACCTTTTCTATTAATGGTTCTGCTGATTATCAAATTAGTAGTATGATAGGAATAAGACTTTTCTACAACCAAATTATTAATAAACCTTACATCTCAACTCAATACCAAAATACAAATATTGAAGCAGGGCTAAGTATTAGATTGATGCTCACACAATAATAATGGAAATATGAAACCTATAAACCTATAAACCCAATTTATGAAAGATATTTTTCAAAGAATTAAAGAAACTCCTGGCCCTTTGGGACAATATCAGGAATTGGCAGATGGCTATTTCATGTTTCCTAAATTAGAAGGAGAGATCAATTCTATAATGAAATTTAATGGTAAAGATGTGCTTACGTGGAGTTTGAATAACTATTTAGGTTTAGCAAATCATCCTGAAGTACGTGAAGCTGACGCACAAGCAGCCAAAGATTTTGGAATGGCATACCCTATGGGAGCCAGAATGATGTCTGGAGATTCTATTTTTCACAAAAAATTAGAGCAACAACTTGCAGATTTTATTGGTAAACCTGCCGGATATTTGTTGAATTACGGCTATCAAGGAATGATTTCAATTATTGACGTGTTAACTACACGCCGAGATGTGATTGTTTATGACAGTGAATCCCATGCATGTATTTTAGACGGACTTCGTTTGAGCTTTGCAAAAAGATTTGTATTTCAACATAATGACATGGACAGCCTGCGCAAACAACTTAATCACGCGTTACCGGTAGCAGAACTAAACGGCGGCGGTATTTTGGTTATCACAGAAGGCGTTTTTGGTATGGCAGGAGATTTAGGAAAATTAGATAAAATTGTGGAATTGAAAAAAGAGTTCCCATTTAGATTGTTAGTTGATGATGCACACGGCTTTGGAACTATGGGGAAAACAGGAGCAGGGGTCGCAGAACATTTTAATTGTTCAGAACTTGTAGATCTCTATTTCGGAACATTTGCTAAAAGTATGGCAGGAATAGGCGGGTTCGTTGTCTCTGAAAAAGAAATTATTGACCATCTGAGATTTAACATGCGCTCTCAAATTTTTGCCAAATCTCTGCCAATGCCTATGGTAATAGGTGGCCTAAAACGATTAGAACTACTCAAAAATAATAAAGAACTCCGTGAAAAATTATGGACAATTGTGAATGCACTCCAAAAAGGATTAAAAGAGAAAGGATTTAATATAGGTAAAACAGAATCTCCTGTAACTCCTGTCTATTTTGAAGGAGGACCTGATGAAGGTACTAATGTGGTAGTGGATTTAAGAGAAAATTATGGAATTTTCTGTTCTATAGTTGTATATCCTGTTATCCCTAAAGGACTACTCATGCTTCGATTAATTCCTACCGCTGTACATACTTTGGCTGACGTGGAGCGTACTATTAAAGTATTTAGTGATGTAAAAGAAAAATTAGCACAAGGATTTTATAATAAACCTATCCCTAACCGAAATCTGAACCAATAATGATTACAAAATTAGAACAAGTAATTGATTTAGTAAAATCGAAACCAAAAAAAAGATTAGTAGCTGCCTTTGCGAACGATGCTCATACTATTGAAGCCGTGAACAATGCTGTTGAATTGGAAATTATCAATGCTATCCTAATCGGAGATGAATATTCTATTCGTCTTGTTTGTAAACAATTAAACATTGATGCAAATAAGTTTACTATCATAAATGAACCCGATGAGGTTAAAGCTGCCGCTAATAGTTGTAACCTTATCAACCAAAAAGAAGCAGACATTTTAATGAAAGGAGCTCTTTCAACAGACAAATATATGCGCGCCATTTTAAATAAAGAAACAGGATTATGCCCTCCTAACGGTGTGCTTACTCATATTGCCGTAATCGAAAACCCCGCTTACCATAAGTTGCTTATTTGTAGTGACTGTGCTATTATTCCTGAACCAGATATAAAACAAAAACAAGTGATTTTGAAACATATCATCAAAACAGCTAATGCAATTGGAATAGAAGATCCCAAAGTCGCTATTATAGCTGCTACTGAACAGATGTCCGTTGGTATGAATGCTTGTACTGATGCCGCAATCCTGTCGAAAATGGCAGAAAGAGGCCAAATTACAGGAGCGATGATAGATGGACCTTTATCCATTGATGTTTCTTTGGACTTGGAGGCTGCAAAAATTAAGAAGATGACAGGAAAAGTAGCAGGAGACGCTGACGGAATGCTTTTCCCAAATATAGAAAGCGGAAATGTTTTTTACAAATGTTGTACTAAATTTAATAAAGCAGAAATCGGAGCTTTTATTGCGGGAGCTAAGGTTCCTTGTGTGCTTTCTTCCAGGGGAGATACTTCTCTTACAAAACTATATTCTATTGCTATTGCTGCTGCATTTTAGATTGTTAAAACAAAAAATAATCCGAATTAAAAAACGTTAATCATAATAAACTCATTGATATTTTGAAATATATATCTAAAATTTGGTTCGTTGTTGTAGGCGTCATTATGTTGCTTACTGTTTCGTGTTCTACTCGTAAGAATACTTTTGCCACAAGAACTTACCACACTATAACTTCAAAATGGAATGTGAATTTTAACGGTAAAGAAGCTCTTTTAAAAGGAATTGCAGATTTAGACAAAAAAAAGAAAGATAATTATTTAGAAATACTCCCAATTTATTATTATGCTCCAAAACAGGACCTAACCTCAGTATTCCCATCTTTAGATAGAACAATAGAAAAAGCTTCCAAATCAGTTTTTAAACATTCTATTTTAATTCGTGGAAAAGAATATGTGAAAACTATGAATGAGGCATACTTAATGATGGGTAAAGCCTATTTCTATAAACAAGATTATAATCAAGCAAAACGAATATTTAATTACATTATTGCTACTTACAACGACTGGGGTAGTGTTGAAGAAGCTACTATTTGGCTCGCTCGTTGCGAAATGAAACAAGATTATTTTGTTCGTGCTCAATCTCTCTTGGAAGAGATAAACCCTCGCATGTTGCAAAATACAGTCAAAACAACTTCTACGAAAGATAATGATGAAGTAAAAAAATCGAAACCTGCCTCAAAAAGTAAAAGCAAATATAACAAATATCAAAAGAAAAATCAGAAGAAAAAGTTGCAGGCTCAGGCGAAAAAAGAGAAAGAATCCAAAAAGAAAACGAAGATAAGAAAACGAAAAATTACTAATAATGTTCGACTTCAATACTATGCTGCTGAAGCAGAATACAATTTATTAGCCCCTAACGGAGATATTGAAACTGCAATTGACAATATCAAACTAGCATTGGATAATAAACCTAAAAAAGACTTCAGAATACGTCTGTATTTTATTTTAGGACAATTATATGAAAAATTGGATAATCGACAAGAAGCCCAAAAATGGTTTTTGAAAGTTATTAAAGCCACGCCGGAATATGAAATGGAATTTAGCTCGCGTATGCACTTGGCTGTTAATTATGATGGAACACAATTATCTAAAAGAACTATTACAAAGGAGTTAAATAAAATGCTTAAAGACTCAAAAAATGAAGATTATCGCGACCAAATCTACTTTGCTTTTGCTGAAATTGCCCGTATTGATGATAATGATGCTGATAGAGAATTTTATCTCGCTAAATCGGTAGCTGCATATACTATAAATGATTATCAGAGAACATACTCAGCAGTTTCCTTAGCTGATATTTATTTCTTTGAAGAAGAATATATTAAAGCACAAGCTTATTATGATACAGCGCTTTTGTCTTTGCCTCAAAACTACCCAAATAAAGAAAATATTATAAAGAAAGCTTCCATTTTAAGCGATCTAGTGGAAAATTTACAGATCATCCAATTACAAGATAGTTTGCAGCGCATTGCTAATTTGAGTGAAGGACAAAGACAAGCTTGGGTAAATAAAATGATTGCTAATTATACCGAAGAGGAACGTCGTTTAGCTAAAGAAGAAGCAGATAGAATGCTGGCGCTTCAAGCTACCCAAAACTTTGCTAATGTTAATGTAAACACTCAAGGTCAAAGTAATAAATGGTATTTCTATAATCCGGGATTAGTTAGCCAAGGCGCTACAGAGTTCTACCGAAGATTTGGAAACAGAAAATTGGAAGACAACTGGAGAATTAGTAACAAAACTGCCATATCTTTTGAAGAAATGGCAGATATGAATGCAGGTGTTGAAACACAAGAAGAAGATGAGTTTGATGATGAGGGAAATCTAATTGCAAAAAGGGAAATCGACCCGAAAAAACCTGCTTACTATACTCAAGACTTACCACTGACACCTGAATCTTTGGAAGCATCTAATACGCTTATAATGAATGCAATGTATAATGCTGGAATTATTTACTTTGACCAACTAAACGACTTGAAACGCTCAAATGAAATGCTTGAAAAACTGATTAAAAGATTCTCGCAAAGCGAACTAGTTTTGCCAAGCTATTTCCTGCTTTGGTCTAATTATACTAAATTAAATAATAAACAAAAAGCAGATGAAGCTAAAAACTTTATCCTTACGAACTATCCGGATAGCGATTACGCAAAATTAATTTTAGACCCCAATTATTATAAAAAATTGGCAGATAAAGCCAAAGAAAACGAAAACAGATACGAAGAACTCTATGGGGTTTATCAATTAAGACAATGGGAAAGAACAGTACAAATTGCTGATGAACTGATTGAAAACTCTAATAATGTTGATTTGATCGCTAAAACTTCTTATTTAAGAGCAGTTGCATTAGGACAGATTGAAGGACAAGAAACCTTAAAAGATGCTTTAACTCAAATAATTAAAGATTTTCCTAAAGAAGAGGTTGCAGAATTGGCGAAAATATTGTTGTCTACTTTCTCAGATTCAAATCAATTTTTTTCTAGTGGGGACAATAATGATATGGGAATCCTATCCGAAAACGATAAAGCCATTGATAGTCAAAATTCACCTTTCAATCCGAATTTAGATGAACTACACTATATTATAATTTTAGTTGATGTTCATAAAAAAGTAGTAAATGATGTAAAATATGACGTTTCTAATTTTAATTCTACTTATTTTAGTTTAGAGCGGTTCAATATTAATAGTTTATACTTAAGTCAAGATGAACAACAGATTACAGTTGCAAGATTTAAAGGAAAAACTGATGCAATGAACTATTATATTGCCTTTACTACTAATGATCTATTTTCTCCATCTATTGTTGATAACAGTATTTTTGTGTATGCTATCTCAGCTTCTAATTATTCCATTTATTACCATAAAGTTGAACAAAGATATTTATACAAAAAGTTTTTCGAAGAGAACTATCTAAAATAAACTACTACTCATTCACATTCCCTTTCAATTGCAATTTAATCCTGTCTGTTTGGGCATTTGATTGTACTGTAATTTGTTTTGATATTAGTCCTGCAGTTTTCGCTGTATATACTGCTTTGATAGTACCTGTTTTACCGGGCATTATCGGCTCTTTCTGCCATACTACTTCTGTACAATCGCACGATACTATCACATCAAACAACACCAAGGGCTTATTCCCCACATTGGAAAACGTGAAGACACCTGTTTTTACGTCACCCATTTCAATCGTACCATAATCATGTACAATTTTGTCAAATTCTATTTCAGCGCCTGAAGTAACCTTTGGAACAAAAGGTTTTTCTGATTCCTTTTTTTCTTTATTTTGTGCACAAACACAAGAAACAACTAAAATCAGGATAATAAAGAAAGAAATAATTTTATTCATTATTCAAATATTTTTTAATTCAATAACACAAACTGCTCATATTTATTGCAAAAGCCTAAAAATATTTTTATAAAAAAGAAAACCGGAGTAAAATTCACTCCGGTTTCCCACAACCATGAAAACAAATATTACTTTTTAGCTAAAAAGTCTTTTACATTGTCGGCTTCCAAAATAGCATCCTTAAACGTGTACGCGCCTGTTTTTGGAGAACGTTCCATTTTAATTACGCGGGTATAGGCTGCTCCGCCGGCTCTTTTTAATGTTGCAACTACTTTCTTTGCCATATCTCAAACTATTTAATCTCTTTATGAATTGTTACTCTTTTTAAAAAGGGATTATATTTTTTTAATTCTAATCTTTCCGTTGTATTTTTTCTATTTTTAGTAGAAATGTATCTTGACATGCCTGGCACTCCGCTCGTTTTTTGCTCAGTGCATTCCAAAATAATTTGTTGTCGTGCTTCTTTATTTTTCTTTGCCATTATTCTTCTTTTTAAAAACAGATATTGGTGTCAAAAATGAGATGGCAAAAATACACTTTTTTTATTATCAAAAAACAAAAAAATATTTTTAATTTTCTGTTTTTAATGTTCTAAAAATCAATTCAAAATTCAAAATTCAAAATTCAAAATTAGTTAATTGTTTCCAAATTACATCCTTTAATTTCTCTAAATTTTTATTATTTACTGACGAAATAAACAGGATCGGAATATTTTTGGGAACATTTTTTGAAAGCATTATAGATTCTTTTTCTGTCAATAAATCGCATTTAGTAATTGCAAGCACTCTTTTTTTGTCTATTAATTCGGGGTTGTATGCCTTTAGCTCATTCAACAATATTTTATACTCTTTTTTGATACTTTTTGTATTGCAAGGAATTACAAAAAGCAGTAGGGCATTGCGTTCAATATGTCGCAAAAATCGTAACCCTAATCCTTTGCCTTGCGAGGCGCCTTCTATTATTCCCGGAATATCGGCAATAACAAACGATTGGTATTTGTGGCAGGCCACTATTCCCAAGTTTGGACGTAGTGTAGTAAATGGATAATCTGCAATTTTAGGTTTTGCATTAGAAAGAGCCGAAATGAGTGTCGATTTTCCTGCATTAGGAAAACCCACCAATCCAACATCAGCTAAAATTTTGAGTTCTAATACCAACCATTCTTCTATGCCTTTTTCACCTGGCTGAGCAAAGCGCGGTGTTTGGCGTGTGGCTGATTTAAAATGTACATTTCCTAATCCGCCTCTCCCACCTTTTAACACTACAAACTCCTGCCCATCTTCTATCACTTCTCCAAGAAATTCGCCGGTCTCAAGATTCTTGACTACTGTTCCTAGCGGAACTTCAACAACAGCATTTTTTCCGTTTTTTCCAAAACACTGATTTGCTGATCCATTGCACCCATCCTCTGCAAAGATATGTTTCGTGTATCTCAAGTGAAGCAATGTCCATAAATTACCATTTCCTTTCAAAATTATGTCTCCGCCTTTTCCACCGTCGCCGCCATCCGGACCTGCTTTAGGATCTTTCGCCGTACGCTGCAGATGCGCAGAGCCGCTCCCACCTCTACCCGAGCGAAACAAAATTTTTACATAATCAATAAAATTTTCTGCTGACATCTTTTAAACTATATAGTTGAGCAATGAGTAGTGAGTAATGTGAATTTCCACAATTACCACCAACCACTAATCATTAACCTCTAACCATTACTCTTGATCCGGGTTTCACAAACGGAATCCCTTTTTTGCATAACGGACAGTGTTCAGGCTCCCAACTCTCAATATCTAATTTGATTGCTTCAAAAATAGGATAGCCGACATCTCCGGCGCTCCGATTAGCAATGCAAGCAATGCCAACTATTTCAACGCCATATTGTTTTAATGTCTCAATAGTTTCCAATGATGATTTGCCGGTTGTAACTACATCTTCTGTAATTAATACTCTTTGGCCTTGAAAAACTTCAAAGCCCCTTCGCAACATCATTTTCCCATCTTCGCGTTCGGTAAATATTGCAGGAACTCCCAATTGTCGACCTAATTCATACGCAACAATAATGCCTCCAATGGCAGGTCCTACTACAATATCCACCTGAATAGATTTCAGTTTATTAACCACAACCGACAATACTTTTGCGGCTTTATCAGGATATTGTAACAATTTAGCACATTGACAGTACCCATTGCTGTGTCTTCCCGAAGAGAGAAGAAAATGTCCCTCCAACAAGGCTTCTGAATTTTTTAAAATATCTATGACCATACATTATAGTGGTTAGTGTTTTCCACACGATTTCGAGCAGCCCTTTGGCATGGTTTTACATTCTTCCGGCAGTTTGGCACGAGCCTGCTCATTAGCTTTTACCTGATCTGCATTGAATCCTATTTTGGCAATCGCCTCGCGAATTGCATCGGGGTTGGTTTTTTTAGGATCATATGCAACGGCTATTTTGTATGAATTTGGATCATACACATACTCTTTAATACCTTTTGTAAAGGGCAAATTTGCTTTAAAAATCTCATCACTCTTCGTAGAATAAGCATTGGTTTGAATGATAATAGTTTCTGCACCTTTTACTTCAAGTTTTGGTTCCTCACTACATTTTGCTGCGGCTGCTGAATTACATTGGTGTTGTGCCATCGCGGTAAAAATGAAAATAGATAATGTTACAATTGCAATAATTTTTTTCATAGAATTTTTTTTTATGTTATTTGAAGTTGCAAAAATAGTTTTTTTTTCTTTAGATAAAATTTGTCTTTCTTTATGAATATTAATATGAATTTCTCTCTTATTCTAAAATTTCAGACAAATTTTTAAGCATCATATCCACCCGAAAATCGGGTTTAAAACAAAGGCAATCTTCAAGTTGTTTTGCCTCTGAAAACATTTTATAGGAACCTGAAAAATCTTCTTTTATACATAATGCAAGCGCTTGAAGCACTATAGCATCGTACTTGTCTTTGACCTCCTTTGAGGACAATAGAGGCGCACGGACTTGCTCTTCGACAATAATCTCTTCAATGACAATAACTTTTTCTTCATCAGAAATCGAAGTTGGTTCTACTAAGATAGTGCTGTTTTCAACAATTGTATCTGTTTTCTCAACTGTATTAGCTATATTATTTACTATATTTTTTTCTGTAATTTCTTCCATTATTGGCTCATAATTTTTCAAATATGGATTGGTTTCCAAATATTCTTGAGCATATTGGAAAAAACGGATGGCAATTGTTGAGTTGCCACGTTTTTCGGCTACCTTGGCAATAGCAATATAAGAATCATAAATCCCTGACCTTGATCGCAAAACACCATGAAAATAGTCATCATTACAATAAGAAGAGGGTAAATTGAGACAAAAGGTTTCCAACACTTCAAAAAGTTGCAACGCTTCTGCAGCATGTTCTATTTTCACTAAAGAATCTGCGGTAAAATACAATTTACTGTAAAATTTATCAGTAAATTCTATCGCTTCTATCTCTTGAGAGCGTTCCATTTGCGTTTCATAGTAAAGTGTATTTAACAACGAAAGAGATTCTTCATAGCAATTTTTAGATAGTAACTTGTTTAATTTTAATAAAATAGCATTGGGATATGTATCATTGTATTGTAATGAACGCTGTAAATAATAATCACCATCTTCTTCATTATTAAATTGATATTCATTAAGCGCTTTCTCATAGAAAATGAGATATACATTTGAATTTAACCATAATAGAGAATCGTATTTGAGTTGAACACTATTGGTAAGCTCGTCGTACTTGTTAATAAGTTCACTAAATGTAATTGCTTCACATCCTGTAAAAAAAGGAATAACGTCTTTTTTAAACTGAACTAATTCTTTGGTAATATCTTTAGCTATTAAAAAATGAAGTGGAATTAAATCGGGGTCGTGAAGATTTAGGTTTTTAATTATAGTTTCTTTTTCTTCAAGAAAAAACAGGATTTCTTTACAATCAATTTGTTGAGAAAATAACAATTGACAATGAAAAAGAAAAAAGAGAAAAATTAACTTGCTTTGTTTAAAAAAACTATGGTTGTAATAAAAGTTCATCTATCATGTTCATTAATTCTTCTCTATTTAAGTATCCTATGGTAGTTGATATTTCTCCACGAGGTTTAAAATAGAGGAGCATTGGAATATTTTTTACTTTAAAAGCAGCAGATACACCTCTCGCTTTCTCTGAGTTAATTTTATAAAAAATCACTTTTCCTTTGTATTCGGGCGCCAATTCATTCATAACAACAGAAAGATAACCGCATGGTTTACACCATTCTGCATAAAGTTCAACGATGCAAGGGGTTTGCCCCAAATACTGAAATCCTTTTGGATTATCAATTGCTGTGATACGTTCTATAAAATCATTTTCTGTTAAAACAATTACTTTTCCAGAAAGGTCTTCTACAATTCTTGAGGGGGTATCGCCTGTTTCTCTCAAATAGGCGTAATCATCAGTATTGGATTCATTAGAATCTAAATCATTAGTAGTAGGACTATTGAAATTGTGGCAAGAGAAAATGAAAAAAGAAATAATAAAGTAAAGTAGAACAAAAATTTTCTTTTGCATTTTCAATTATTTATTGTAGATAACACCTTTTTTTAATAAATATTGTAATTTTGCACTTTCTCATTATTAAAACAATAAAAACAACTCATATTCATAATCACTATTCATAATGCTAATAAAAATTATTAAAAAAACAACGCTTTTTGTGTGCGTCTTTCTTGTTATCTCTTGTCTAAATACAACTGATATTAAGAAACAGAAAATTGATTTATCTGACACTGATTTTATTTATTTGAATGACAATTATTTTGAGTTGCGAAATGAACGGTTTTTTCCGGTAATGTTAAATTACATTGTTTCATGCCGGAACATTGATAATGAATTCGTTCTCTCTCCAAATATTGATTATGAAGAAGCGGGGGTTTACGAATCAAATACCAAAGAAGAGATTGCGCATCAATTAAGAGGTCATTTTCAATTAATTAAAGAGATGGGGTTCAATTCAATACGCCTCTGTTTTGATAGAATTCACAATTATGAACAAGAATATTATTATTATGCCGATGGAAAAGAGTATTTTATTAAAACTGATTATGAACAGATATTAAATGGTTTAGAAATACTTGTAAATATTGCTAAAGAGGAAGAGTTAAGAATCATGCTATTAATTAAAAAACCCTGGGAAGATAAGAGTTTGGAAGATTTTACCATAAAAATTTTCAAGCATTTTAAAGATAATCCGGTAATTTTTGCATACGACTTAATGAATGAGCCTTTGTATTTCGATAAAACTACTGATAAAAAAGAGATTTACAACATTGTTTCGTACTGGGAAAAGAAGGTGCGGGAATATGCCCCTAATCAACTTTTTACTATTGGTTTTTCTGAACCAATAGAAGTAAATTGCTGGGATCCGGCATTGCTTCCGGTTGACTTTGTGGCATTTCACACCTACCACCCCTTGCGGGCTAAAAGCGAAATTTACTGGTACAGCACTTATGTAGGCAAACCCTGGATGATTGGCGAAACTGCCCTTCCCGCAGACAATGATTCAATTTCTTACGAGCACCAAACAAGTTATATGCGTGAAATATATCAATATGTAGTAGATTGCGGGGGCGCCGGATTCGGTTGGTGGGATTTTCAGGAAGCAGTACACGGTCATTTTGAAGCGTTATTTACAGGTCTCCTCAATCATGAAGGAGTTACAAAAACAAAAGATGGGCAATATACAATTATTGGAACCGTAAAGCCTGCCGCCAAACTTTTACCTGAATTAGCTCGCTATCAACCTCAGGAAAAAGTGCGACCCATCAACTATTTTAATATGTTGGGATACAACAATTACCTGATAAAAGGAAAGGTGGTTAACAAAAAAAACAACAAACCCATTGAAGGAGCTGTGGTTCGAGGCTGGAACCATTATTGGAATGTCGGCGTAAATACTTATACTGATGAAAATGGAAACTTTACGCTTTACAGCAACGACGAGATGGAACACTTCTCAGTATCTGCCCCAAAAATGACAAGAATAAGATTTGATAAAAATTTGAAATACTCTCAAATAGTTGATGGGGTTTTCGATAGAAAAAATTTGCCCGATCAATATTTAGAGTACCAGCAAATGAGTTATATGCCTCTTCTTAAAGACTCTGCAACATCGGTATTTGACTTTGAGCCGTCGAAATTTAATCAGGCAAAATTTGAGGGAAAAATGAAAAATGTTTATTTAGCACCCTTAAAATATTAAATTGATTTAATACAATAAATGAAAGCTTTAAAATTCTTACAATTATTAAGACCCTATCAATGGATAAAAAATGCGTTTATTTTTTTACCGTTGTTTTTTAATGGACAATTGCTAAATTTATCCTTAGTTGTTGCATGTATTGTTGGTTTTGTAGCATTTGCATTGGCAGCAAGTTCAATTTATTGTTTTAATGATATTATAGATGCGAAAATTGACAGGGCGCATCCTATTAATAAAAAACGCCCCATTGCGTCCGGAATAATTTCTGTACAATGGGCATATATTCTTATGGCTTTTTGTCTTATTCTCTCCATCGCCATCATTCTATTATTCGGAAATGAAACAAAATATGCTGTGTTGGAACTCATTCTATTTTATTACATATTGAATATTGCATATACCTTAGTATTAAAAAAAATTCCAATAATAGATGTGATGATTATTTCCATTGGCTTTGTTTTAAGAATCTTTGTTGGTGGGATGGCAACCCATATTGAGTTATCGGAATGGATCATTATTATGACTTTTTTATTGGCATTGTTTCTTGCTTTTGCAAAACGTAGGGACGATGTGATATTATATGAAAATGAGGGAGTTGTAATACGAAAAAACGCAAATAGATATAACCTTGCTTTTATGAATCAAGTATTGTCGGTTATTGCTGCCGTAACCATTATTGCCTATCTTATGTACACACTTTCGCCGGATATTATAAAACAATACAATAGCAAAAATGTCTATTTAACTTCTTTTTTTGTGATTGCAGGTATTATTAGGTATCTTCAAATTACAATTGTGGATTTGAAAAGTGAAAACCCTACTAAAATAATTTATAAAGACCTTTTTATTCAGTTTTGTATAATCGGATGGATTGGCTCTTTTTTATTGTTAATATATTTGTAATGGATAAAATAAAGTTAGTTGCCTTTGATTTTGACGGAACAATCACTACAAAAGATACGCTGCTCCAATTCATCATATTTTCGAAAGGGGTTCGTAAATTTGTAGGGGGAACTTTATTTTTTTCCCCATTGATAATTGCATACTACTTAAAAATTTACCCTAATTGGAAGTTGAAACAAAAAATCTTTTCTTACTTTTTTAAAGGGGTATCTTTGATAGATTTTAATAGAATATGCAAAGAGTTTGCAAATGCCAAGCAACATCTAATCAAACAGAAAGCAATTGAAAAAATAACAGAATATCGAAAACAACATTTTGATATCATTATTATTAGTGCAAGTATAGAAAACTGGGTACTCCCTTTTGCAAATAGATTAGGTATTACTAATGTTATTTGCACAAAAATTGAAAAAAACGACAATAATATCATTACAGGAAAGTTTTCTACACGGAACTGCAATGGAAAAGAGAAAGTAGATAGATTATTGGAGAAATATCCCGATAGGGAGAAGTATTTTTTAACTGTATATGGAGATAGCCGAGGAGACTATGAATTGCTTAAATTTGCAGATGAGAAGTATTACAAAACATTTAAATAACTAAATGATGAGAAACGAGAAATTGGATATGTTTAGAGGGTTGGCTATGATATGGGTAATCTTTAATCATACTACCTACTGGTTAGGTTTTTATTATTATACACACTGGCCTGCCATAATTAAATCTTGGCTTTTAATAGGAACACAACTATTCTTTTTTATTGCCGGTGCAAGTAACGGAATGGCAAGAAAGAAAAATTTGCCGGAATTTTATCTCATAAGATTTAAACGGATCTTGTTTCCATATTGGGTATATGCCCTGATTTGTATCATAATAACCTGTTTTACAATACATTTTACTTCATCTTCTCATTTTTTCTATTTTATTAAAGCCGCACTTTATAGTTGGTTTATTGCTTTTAATCATCAATGGTGTTGGGGAACAGGTATGGTATCTTGGGCATTATGGTTTGTCTCTGTTTACCTTCTCGTGATGTTGCTCTTCCCTTTCCTTAGAAAATTTTACGAAAAATTTATAACATTGAAAATCAGAATTATACCATTAGTGCTTTTGGCTATCCTTGTATTTTTACTTCAGTTTGAATGGGGTATCGGAGAAAAGTTGCTAGGGCATAGCAAAATGGTATTTTTACTTCCGTTTGAATGGAGCATTGGAGAAAAGTTGCTAGGACATAGCAAGATGGTTTCTTTACTTCCGTTTGAATGGGGCATTGGAGAAAGGTTGCTAGAGCATAGCAAAATGGTTTCTTTTTATGCTTTTTTCACATACTTGGGACTGTTTTTTACAGAGATTTTTGAAAAACGGAAAACAGGAATTGCCATTATTATTGCCTCCATTTGTATGGTAGCCACTGTTTTATCCATTATATTCTTAAACCAGTCTCCCAATATGCAAGCCAATAAATTTCCACCAAACTTCCTATTTTTGATTTACTCATTAGGTTTTTTAACAATACTGTATATTTTTTCTGATTCTATTTTCAAGTTTATAACCTATATTAAGAAAAACACAATATTAAATTGGATTTATACACAGTATGTGAAACACGGCGTAACCATATTTTTGTTTCATCCTTTTGTTTTTTTACTCTTAGTGTGGCTGCAAAAATCAATATTTCACGGAGTAAGAGAAATCATTGTATTAATCGTTATGTTATTATTATCCATACCTTTATCAGCAGTTATTGGATATCTGTTTTCCTGGGTTGAAAAAATTCCAATTCCTTTTTATAAACCAAAAAAGAACATATAATGAGAGAAATATCGTTTTTAATTATTTTGTCAGTTAAAAAAATATAAAATGAAATACTGTTTAAACAAATTCAATAGCTATTGCGATGAATCGCAAAAATATTTGTGGTTCTTGTTAATGATAATCATCATACTCTCTTTCTATCCATTTTTCAGAATTGGATTTACAAACGCCGATGATTTTGATTTTTATTTAAGGGGAATCCAAGGGGGATTATTTGAGGATGCTTATTGGTATGCAAGAGGACAAGGTCGTTTCTATTTTCTTTTCATGAAACCCCTATACCATGTTCCGTATCTTATTGACAACTTTTATTTTACGAAAATCATTCAACATGGAATGACACTTCTTTCCTTTACTTTATTTGCCATTGTAGTTAGAAAAATATTTTGCCAAAAAGAAATATCTATATTGGTATTCTTATTATTGTTATCTTTTCTATCGGTTTCACTTCCTCTATATTTCTTTCCAATAATAGCGTTTCCGTTCTATTTTTCTCTTAGTTTTTCCATTTTCATGTTATCTTTAATATTTCTAATAAAATATATTGAAACAAAAAAATACTATTATAATCTCTTGTCAGCCATTGTATTTGCATTGGCTATGCTTTTTTATGAAACCTATTTGTTCATTCTCTTTTATATTTGTTTATTTATTTTCTTTCATAACATCACGAATAGAGGCAAATCAATGTTTAGAAACAAACTTTTTTATAAGGAGATCTTACCCTTTATTTTTGTCGGGCTCATCTATTTAGCTGCTTATTTTTTATACAGACAAACTCTTCCGGAAAAAGTTGCTAATATTTATGTTGGAACAACTTTTGCTGCTCATTTTAATATTTCAAATTTTTTCAAAATTCTATGGAACTATAATCTTGCCACTATCCCAACCTGTATCTATCATTGTGCTCAACGAGTTATAGATGCAAATTCATTATCACTAACCGGACATCAGCCAAATATTTGGTATATTATAACACATACTAACCTCGCTTCTCTTGTGAATACACTCCTTCAATGTTTTGTTTTTTTCTTGATCTGCCATAAAATGAACAACAAGATTTCATGGAAAAAAATAGGTTTAGCGGCTATTACTTTACTCCTCTTATCATTTTCCGTTCATATCCTTCTCGGGCTTTCCGAAAAGCACAATGCAAGCGCCGAGTGGACCTCGCAAAAAAGCTATATCACTACTTTTTTCTCTTACTTTTTTATTACCTTACTAATAGGTATTGCTATCTATGCCGGTATAAAAGCTTGTTCTAAAGTTAAATGGCTTAAAAGAGGATTCATAATTGTTCTCACTTCAATCTTTTTCATTGCTTCAATAATAATCGGATATTCAAATGACCATTTGAGTAGAGATTATGAACATTGCCAAAATAATTTTACAATGGTAGATAAAGTATTGAAGAAAGGTATTTTTAATGATATTTCGGAAGATGCCATTATCTATTCAAAAGATTTATCCTCTTCTTCCTCTGCAATGGTTAATGCAACTTATCTTCACGCATCTCCATCCGTATGGAGAAACTATATATTTGCCAAGACCCGGAAAATATGGGATATCAATAATAGTATTGAATATATTCAAGAAAAAATTTCCGACAGTTTTCAACACGATCTTTATTATATTGCCTACTACGATTCATATAAAACACGGGATATGATGTTGGTTTTATCGAAAATTAATAATGAATCTATCCATCCGGATGAAGGAGAGAATATGTTTTACAACGCCACTGCAGATGAAGCAAAAGTTTACTATTATTCTAATGAAAAACAATTCACACTTTCATTTTTTATTCCCGAGTGCGGCGAAGGGGCATCTTTTTTTATCAATGATGTAGAACAAAAGGCAATGCAAGGCACAAATGTTATTACCCTAAACAATACCAATAAAAGAGAAGAGGTTACTTTCTTTACCTTGAAATCGGAGCACCCTTTTTCTGTAAAACGTTTTATGATTTCTCATTTTGTTTTTCCGGATACCCAAATTGTTAATATTCCGTAATTCTAAATAAAAAAACAAACTACTACCCAAAGTAAATAAACTGTATTTTTGCCACCAAATTACATTATTAAAATAATAGATAAAATTATATGCTATGAAACAGACAACAAAAATAAACGGTAAAAAGAATAGAATAACTACTACTCCAAAACCAAAGAAGAAATCAAAGACTACATTATTTTGGGAAAAATACCCTAATGGCATTGTTACAATTTTAGACCACGAAGCAGTATTACAATAGATATGAGATATTATATTGATACTAATATTTTCATTTACTTATTAGAGAATAAGTCAAAATTGACAAAGAATGTTAAGTCTCTATTTGAGGACTATAATAATCAAATTTATGTAAGTAGCGAAAGTATTAAAGAGTTTATCCATCTATTTCAACAAAATAGAATTAAAGCAACTATCAAAAGTTAGATGATATTTTTGAATATATTGAAAATTTGGGTTATACAATAAAATACGTCAAAAAAGAACATCTTAAAACTTTAGTAAACTTACCGATTGTTAGTAATCACAATGACCCAAACGACCGACTTATTATTTCACAAGCCATTACAGAAAAAATTCCTTTGATTAGTTCAGATACCACTTTTCCTCTCTATAGGAAACATGGATTAGATTTAATAGAAAATTGATCAAATTATCAAGGCAAAAAAATTAAAAACTAATAATTATGAAAAAAGGAATATATTTTCTTACTATAGTCTTGCTGTTGAACATAGCAAGCACGTTTGCACAAGGCGGTACAACAGGACCGCTTACATGGAGTATCAGCGATAGTACGTTAACTATCAGTGGTGAAGGAGCGATGCCGAATTATTGTGGTCTTTTTTCCCCCGAACAACCTTGGGAGCAATATAAAAAATCCATTAATACAGTTGTTATTGAATCCGGGGTTACAAATATTTCAGGTTGTGCTTTTTATGATTGTAATAACTTGACTTCGATTATTATCCCTAATAGTGTAAAAAGTATAGGAGCATATTCATTTGCCATCTGCGGCAGTCTAATTTCGATTACCATCCCTAGTAGTGTAACAAGCATTGGGGCATTGGCTTTTTCATATTCAGGTCTAAACTCAATAACTATCCCCAATGGCATACAAGACATAGAAGATGACACTTTTAGCGGCTGCGTAAATCTGGCTTCGATTTCTATACCCAACAGCGTAAAAAGGATTGGCAGAGATGCTTTTTCTGGTTGTAATTCACTAACTTCGGTTACTATCCCTAATAGTGTGACTACTATTGTGGATAGGGCTTTTTACTATTCAGGCTTGACTTCTATTCTCATACCTAAGAGCGTAGCAAATATAGGAGATGCCGCTTTTTCTTATTGTACGAGTATGACATCCATTGATGTTGAAAGTGAAAATAATAGTTTTATTTCTGAAAATGGAGTTTTGTATGATAAAACTAAAAACACTTTACTTTGTTATCCATCAGGAAGATCAGGAGATTGTATTATCCCTAATAGTGTGAAAATTATTAAAAATTCTGCTTTTTGTGGTTCTCAAAAACTGATTTCACTTACTATCCCTAATAGTGTAACAAGCATTGGAAATGCTGCTTTTATGGGATCTCTATCTCTAACCTCTATTACCATCCCTAATAGTGTATCAAGCATCGGAGAAAGTGCTTTTCGTGGCTGCAAAAGTTTGGTTTCTATTGTCATACCTAACAACGTAACAAGTATTTATGATTTTACATTTAAAGGATGTTCAGGTATTACTTCGGTTGTCATTCCAAACAGCATAAAAATGATTGGATCTAGTGCATTCGAGGGGTGTACAAGTCTGAATTCTGCCACCATTCCAAGCAGCGTAAAAGATATTCATACATATGCTTTTGCAAATTGTAGGAATTTGACTTCTATTACTAACCTTAATCCTGTTCCGATTGCTATTCATTTTACTGTTTTTTATGAATCAAATCAATATGCTTGTACTTTACAAGTACCAACTAACTCTGTTGCAGCCTATAAAAAAGCTGATATATGGAAAGACTTTAACATTGTAGGCATTGATGTTGGAATTGAAACTAATGAAATTGATGCAGTAAAAATCTATCCTAACCCAACAGATGGGGAATTGATGATTGAGAATGGAGAATGGGAATTGAAGAGTGTGGAGATTTTTGACATTTATGGTAGAAAATTGTCTCAAATTCCAAGTTCCACCTCCCTACCCCC
>JAITUN010000125.1 GCA_031286285.1 Bacteroidales bacterium
CTTAACCCAATCAAAAGCGGATACTCTTCATTTTCAGGATTAACCATGCGTGCTTTTTGAAGATAATTGCTAAATTCTTGATTGTTATTTTGAAGCATATAATAAAGCCCTGTTGTTAAATAGAGATTTCCTTTTATGAATCGGGTCATTAATACAGAATCGGTAATATTAGCAAAAAACCTCTCCATTCCCTTACGATTTTCGTTGATAAAATTAAGATTTTCAAAAATATTCTCCTCTTTTAAACTTGCAAAAGAAAAATAATCGGTATAGGCAATATTATCGGTGTTAATTCTATAAGGTTCAGTTATTTGAGCAATGGCATCAGCATCAAAAATTAAAGAAGCGGCTACATGAAAGGGGTTGTTGTAAAATAGTTGGTCCTCTTTGGTGGTAGCCATGTTTGCAGACCACGTTTGGAAATCAATGTTTTGCGGTTCAAGAGAACCAATAAGGATCCCATGATAATGCCCCAACCATAAACTTGAATTAGGAAAAACCGAATGAAAAGTTTTGATAATTCCCAGCAGATCTTCAAGCCGGAGTTTATGTAAAGGTAAATATTGAGAAACCATTCCGTTGGGCGATAGATGTTCCCGACACAACTCAAAATACTCTTTTGTATAGATGTTTCCCGAACCTAAAATAGGGTGGGTGGGATCGCTTGAAATCAGATCATATTTGTTAATTGTGGTTTTCAAAAAATGTCTTCCGTCATCTCCAATAAAATTAAGTCGCTTGTCTTGATGGATATTGTTGTTAATCAGTTCGTAAAAGTGTGCAACGTGGGTAAGTCCCGGAACTAATTCCACACAATCAATATTTTCCACCGTTTCGTGAATCCCGATGGCAGCGGTGGTTACTCCAATTCCAAAACCTACTACTAAAGCGTTTTTACACTCTAATCCAAGTAGAAAAGGAAGGTGTCCCACCATTTTCACTGCTTTTATGGCGTCATAACTGGTTCCCATTACTACGCTGTTGTTTATATGAGTGGTTAATATTCTGTTATTTCCTTTCACTTCTTCTCCCACAACATACGTTCCTTCAATCCCTTCGTTAATGGCAATTACTTTCTTGTTTCCGGTTGCATAAGAGGGAGGGAGAATATATAGCTGTTTGTTGGTAGAAATAATAAATGTAATGAGTAAAAATCCAACAACACCAAAAATGTAATTTGCTTTAGTTTTTTTAATCTCTTTTGTCAAATAAGTTAAAAATAATGAACTTATAAACACAATTCCGGAAAGGATAAGTAGTGAGTGGGAGATTCCAAAGAAATAGATTAATACGAAGGTCGTAACCAATGGGCCTAATACAGCGCCGATAGTATTAAACATCATTACTTTACCTATTTGTCCTGAAGATTTTGACAGGTTGGTTGCAAAAATTGAGTTTACAAAAGGAAAAGAGAAGCCGGATAAAAAAGCTAAAGGGAGTACAGTAATGAGGGTTGACAGGATGGGGATTCCCAAAACGCGATACAAATTGCCGTCAAAAACAGCGCCCACGGGGAACATAATCCATTGTGGTAAATGTAGTAGGATTAAAAGAATTGCCGGAATCAAGAAACCGGTAATAATCACTATTTTGATTAATAAATTGACCGATAATATTTTTTTTGAACTCATTTTCTTGAATGTCCAACTGCCTATAAATAAGCCTAAGATAATGAGCGATGTAATTAAGGTAAATGAATAGATGGCGTTGATTAAATAGATTTTAAAAACCCGAATCAGCAGGACTTGCATTCCATTAACCACAAATCCAAAAAGTAGCGTGGTAAATAATACTGCAATACTAATTTTTTTACTTAGAGCAATCTGCTTTATGTCATCATCTTTTACTTTTATGGGTGAAATTGTGTTCTCTTGTTTATTAAAAAAACGTAGTAGCCCTCCCACAAATATCAAAACAAGGGCAGCCATAATTACAGTTTGATATTGACCGAGATAGCGATTCAGGATAAAGCCGGTGAGCAACCCTCCGATGGCGCTGCCAAAAGTATCCAAAGCATAAACATGCCCAATTTTAACCGCAATCTCTTGACGGGTATTTGATAGTATTCTTGTGGCGACGGGCAAAATTCCGCCCATCAAAAAAGAGGGGATAAATAAACAGAGAACAACAATGAAGTAAACTATAATATTTGTTACTGTTTTTCCTGCGCCAATAGTGTATAAATGTTCATAAATATCGGAAAAGAGATGATTTATTGAAAAATAGGACAAAAATCCGCCCAAACTTGTTACTATTATCAATATTGAGAAAAACCTTTGCAAATTGGAACTTTTGTTAGCTTTTTTCCCTAGAAAGAGCGCGCCAAAACCGTATCCGCCCATAAACACCGAAAGCACTAAGGTTGATGCCGTAACTGTTGAGCCTAAAAGATTTGAGATAGCTCTATACAAATTTATTTCAAACACCAAGAAACAAAATCCTGATAAAAAAACTGTAAAAAGCAGAAAAGTTGCGAACTTTGATTTAAACATTTTATTAATAATTATATGAAAAAAAAAATATTTGCAGAAAATAAATATAAAAAAATAACCACTAACCATTAACCACTAACTTAAACGCTTTTCCCAGATTTTCAATAATATCGGAAGCAATTAAACTTTCGTGTGATTGTTTTTCCAGCGCACAATCTCCGGCAGCTCCATGCAGATAAACTCCTAATTTGGCGCTGTTTTCGGGAGAATATCCTTTGGCAAGCAACCCTAATAAAATACCGGTTAATACATCACCGCTTCCTGCCGTTGCCATGCCTTGGTTGCCCGTGGTGTTCATAAACATATTGCCGTCGGGTAAAACAATGGTGGTATAATGACCTTTTAAAATGACAATAACATGGTATTTCTGTGCAAATTCTTTTGCTTTCTGCAATCTTTCAAAGCGGTGTTTAGATTTTCCTGCCAATCTGTCAAACTCGCTGATATGTGGTGTTAAGATAGAGTTTTGAGGAAGGGACTCTAACCATACTTTGTTTTCTGCAAGAAAATTCAAAGCATCGGCATCAATAATAATAGGGTAGGGGGCTTTTTTTATTAATTCCGATATTCCTTTTCCGGTAATAGGATTTTTTCCTAATCCGGGACCAATGGCAATGGCATTGTAATAAGAAGTTGAATCGGGAATTGCGGAGAAATACACGGAATTAGAATCTCTATATAAAATAGCTTCAGGCACATACAGCGCTATTTTTTCGGTTACAGAGATTGGCGCATGCACAGTGAGTTTTCCGATACCGGAACGCAACGCCGCCTTTGCCGATAAGAGCGCTGCGCCGGGCATATTCCGTGAACCGGCGACGAGTAATCCAAGCCCATTGCTGCCTTTGTGCGCAAATTTGGAAACCGGTATATAAATACCTTGCACCGCTTCGTTCGTAAGTAATTGAATATCTGATAATCTGAATTGCATAATGGTTTTTGTCGTAAAAATGGCGCAAACGTACTAAAAAAAATTAATTGAAAAACTATTGTTTTAAAAATGTTCTATATTTGGTCGGAGTGCATATCCACTTTTTTAGTGAAATATGAATAGGCAGAGTGTCAAAAAATGAGGCGTATTTTTGATATTTTTTATAAAATTCTCTAAAAAAGTGTATCAAATTAAGTACACTCTACATTTTTTAAACAAAATCGGTTTGCGTAAAAAACTATAAAAAACTTCTAAAAAACTATTCATGTACTACGACGAAATACATATCGGAAAAAAAATTCAATACGTTTTTAATCAAAGCGGATTAACGGTTTCTCAATTTGCCAGAATGTTAGATGTGTATCGCCCACGCATTTACAGTATTTTCGAAAGTAAAACCATTGAGACCGATATGCTTTGTAAAATATCCGATGTATTACACTACGATTTTTTTTCAGAAGTCTATATCAAAAAGAGAGAGACCCACAACCAGAATCCCGCCATGATCAATATCCATTTTAAAGTTACTCAAGATAAATTGGCGGATTTTATCAAATCTGTTAACAGGCTTAAAAAAGCGGGGATAATTGAGTAGTGAGTAGGGCGATGTAATAATAGCAAGAAAAATATACCATTAATTGGAATATATTTAAAAAGAGACTGAACAATAATAATATTGAGTAACGAAAGTCAGGAAATTTATAAATATTAAGGGAGAACTAGTCGAAAGCCGGTATTGGAAGAACCATAATTCAAATATGAGTTAAACATTCTGTATGAAACACGTGCGTAAAGTGCAGTATTACCAAAGTTTCCACCTCTAATAACTTTACCAAATCCCTCTGTAGAACCTTGTGGGTTTGTCAGATGTTCTTCGGAGTAAAGTCCATACCAGTCGCTGCAATATTCAAATACATTACCACTCATATCATATATTCCTAGTTCATTAGGTTTTTTTAAGCCCACTGGATAGGTGTGTCCATTTATCCATGCTACTTCATTCACGTCATTGCTGCCACTAAATGAGTAGTTATTATTACTTTTTCCTCCTCGTGCTGCATATTCCCATTCAGCTTCAGTGGGTAAGCGATATCCTTTTCCGGTAATCATATTTAATTTTTTAATATATTGTTGGATATCGCTCCAGGTTACCATTTCAACCGGTAAACTATCATTGGTTTTATTGTAGGACGGATTTTCCCCCATAAGTGCAATCCATTCCTTTTGAGTTACAGGGTATTTGGCAATGTTGAAACTATTTAATGTAACATAATGTGTGGGTTCTTCTCGACCATCTATCGAGCAATCATCATCGGTACAGCCCATCAGAAAAGTTCCGCTTTCTACTTTTACCATTTCAGGTTCAATGGCTTGAATAACTGTTACAATACACGAAACAGAATGGTTTCCATTTTTTGTAGTAACAGTAATGGTGGTTTTACCTATAGTAACAGCAGTAACCTTTCCATTATTCACAGAGGCAACATTAGGATTGCTACTTTCCCAATTCACAGATTTGTTTGCATTTTTTGGGATTATTGTAGCGTAAAGTGTTTCTGACTCTCCAATAAGGAGTTCCGTTTCAGATTTATTAAGACTCACGCCATTTACAGCGGATTCTTTTTTACAGGAAACTATTGCAATTATTAACGATAGTGCAACAATAATGAATTTTAATAATTTTTTTTCATGAGATATAGATTAAAAACATTTTATCCAATATGAAGTTCGTGTCCCATCTTATCTTGTTTAGTTTTCAGATATTTATAGTTATCATTTTTAGGATTAATGATTATAGGAATGGTAGATACAATTTCTATTCCATGTCCGGAGAGTCCAATTCTTTTTGATGGGTTGTTTGTGATGAGTTGTATTTTAGTGGCTTTCAAATCGCGGAGTATTTGAGCGCCAACGCCGTAGTCTCGTTCATCGGCACGAAATCCGAGTTCAATGTTTGCTTCTACAGTATCTTTACCCAATTCTTGCAGTTGATATGCTTTCAGTTTGTTTACCAAGCCAATTCCTCTTCCTTCTTGATCCATATATAAAACTAATCCTTTTCCTTTATTTTCAATCATTTGCATGGCAGTATGCAGTTGATCTCCGCAATCACATTTGCATGATCCAAGAATATCGCCGGTTACGCATGAAGAATGTACGCGTACCATAATTTCTTCATCTTTTTCCCATTCTCCTTTTTTTAAGGCGATATGGGTAAGTTGGTTGTTTAGCTGAGAGTATGCGATCAGTTTAAAAACTCCCCATTTTGTAGGTAGAGTAACTTCCGCTTCTTTATTGATCAGGGTTTCTGTTTTTATTCTGTATGCTATTAAATCTCTGATAGTAATAATTTTTATATCGAATTTTTGGGCAATTTTCACTAATTGTGGCAGCCGAGCCATAGTGCCGTCATCATTAATAATTTCGATCAAAGCGCCTGCAGGATAAAGCCCGGCAAGGCGTGCCAGATCAACTGTAGCTTCTGTATGTCCGGCTCTAACAAGCACGCCGCCGTCGCGCGCCCGCAAAGGGTTAATGTGCCCCGGACGCCCAAAGTGTTCCGGTTTCATTGCAGGATTAGAAAGCGCTTGGATAGTTGCGGCTCTGTCTTGCATGGAAACACCTGTAGTGCAACCGTTTCCCAACAGATCAATAGTAACTGTGAAAGGAGTCCCGTGCAATGAGGTATTACTCAAAACTTGCATCTCCAATTCTAATTCATTGCACCGTTCAGCAGTGATGGGAGTGCAAAGTACCCCACGCCCATAGCTCATCATAAAATTCACTTTCTCAGGCGTGATTTTTTCAGCAGCTATAATAAAATCACCCTCATTTTCACGATCTTCGTCATCAACTACTATCAAAAACTTCCCAGCATTAAAATCTTCTAAAGCTTCTTCAATAGTGTTTAATCTAATTTCCATTATCATTAATTACTCCTAATTTCTATTTTGTCCTACTGAGGCTTTCTGTGGTTACTTATTTCTAATATCCACTTTTCTTATGCTCCATGGGTAAGTTTCAACAGCAAGGTTGGGTGCATAATATCGAAATGCTATTCTGAAAGAATTTGATTTAATGATTGACAAGTCGAATCTGTTACTCCATTCATAGTTAGCAGGAAAAGATTTCATGTCACCCAAGTACTTCCATTCATCTGAGTTAAAAATTGCAGAATTAGAGGTCGTATAATATATCTTATATGCATCAGAATTGTCATTTTGAATATCAAGTTGATGCTCAAAGTATAAAAAACTATTATTAATATCCTGAACATTTATCATTGGTGAAATAAACCAGTCATCCATTGCAAGATTGAAAGCACCTTGATTTCCGGAGTGCATAATAGAGTTGTTTCGAAATCCCCAGCGTGTTGTTCCCAATAAAGACTGAGTACTCCACTTTCCATCACCAATAGGGTCAGAAGTGAAATCAAATGAAACAGATTCATCATTGGAAGAAGAGCAGAGTTCAATATCATCTTTTGTTCTAATCATTAATTGATATGAAATTCTGCTTCCTGCTTGATATACTGTTAGTATTCCTGTAAGGTTATACGTGTTATTCTGAATAATCATACTCCTGAATTTGGCATAGTTTGAAGTACGAATAGTAACTGAATCAGTATCGTTTTCTTTTTGAAAATACACTTTCCATTCGGTAGGAAAATCGTTAAAAGCTAAGGGTTTTCCAATTGCACTATTTTCAAAGGTAACTTTTTCTAATCTTACCAATTTGTTTAGATCACGAAAACTCGTAAAATCAATTTCGTTATTTGTAAGAGGTTTTGGAATGTTTGCAAGACTGGGACAACCATCTTTGATAATATATTTGTTAAAGTAGAGCGAATTGATTCTTCCTACTTGATTTCCTTGATAGATCCATCCTATTTGAGGGAGACTGTGGTAATCGCCAATCACCAATCCATTGCACACAAGAATAATTTTTTGGCCCACAGGATAGGTTGTATATAATCCGTTCATGTCCAATTCTAATTCCACGCCGCCGGTAGAATCTTGGATAACCATTGATTTATAGTAATTTCCACCTTCATCGGAACTTACTACAACCGCTCTTACATAGCGAATATCTCTGTAATCGGTGATCGAATCCGGTGTGCCCATTGTAGTATGTTTACTAAGAATATTTTTCTTGTCATTGACATCTTTTTTTCCGATAGTCCAAAAATGTAAGTCTTTTACCCATTCTTCAGGCACCCATTTTTTGCATTGAAATTCAGGTTCTCCCCATTTTTTACATCCTGAAAACAAAATAATGCTCAAGAGTAATACTAATAGAAGTCGTAATTTATTCATATAGGTATAGTTTTTATTAATTATTAAATTTTCTACATTTCAACATTTGCTTTAAAACAAATATTTGTGATTGCCCATACTGGGAAAATATCAGTTGTTTTATATTTAAAAGCAATTTGAAGATTCGGATTAGATACTATTATTTCATCTATTTTCATTACAGCATCATTATTTCCCTGTTTTGGAATAAAGTCAAATTGTTTCCAAGTTGTACCCCCATCAATAGTGTAAAGAACTTGAGCATTTTCATTAGTTGCACTTGTCATTCTGTAAGAGACAAACAGAGCTACGTTTTTATTGTTTCTAAAATCAAATTTTGGGGATACAAACCAACATTCTGTTTCTTTATTTAATTGCGGTTGAATTCTTACATTTTTATTTGTAGGATCATAAGTCCATGCTTCCTCTCCGCTTTTTTGAATATTTGCCCATTCTGCATCAAAAGGATTGCTTTTCATATCAAATTCTTCCAATATTTTCATCATAGGAAGAATTTCTACGTCATTAATACTGCAAATCATGAGTTGCGGAGTATCATCATAGAATTTGGTTAGTATTCCGGTGATGTTCAATGCTCCAACCGGTAAAATACTATCTGCAAAATTACAATATGCACTGATACGAGCATCAATTCCGTTTCCACCTTCAACATTAAATTTAATTCTGCGGCTAATTGTAGTACTGCTGCCTGATGCCTCAAAATATTTTATTGTTCCTGTGGCGGCTTCAAAGTAGCAGTTTATTATCTTTACTAGAGTGTGATAATCTTCAGGAACTTGAATGTCGCTTTGTTTTGAAAATATTTTTGGAGCAGGGCAAGGTTCAGGAACCCCGGAAACAAAAACATGTTGGTTTTCAGCACTTGCCGAAAGGTATTCTAATCCGCCATTTTGATTTCCATACAAACCTATTTGATAAAATCCTGTATTATTTCCACTTACATAGTTTCCCAAATAGAGTCCTTTGGCTTTTACAAATATTCGTTGCCCAATAGGATATTTGTTATAGTAAGCAGAGTTTGATGTGCGAATGCTAAGCCCACCGGTAGAGTCTTGAAAGAAAATCTCTTTATAGCTACTGCCATATTTATCGGTTGATGTTACAATTCCTGTAATAATAACATTTGTATCAATTAAGGTTGCCGGAAAAAAAGTGTTTAATTGGTGTAATTTTTGAAATTCGGCAATGGTCATATTTGCTTTTTCCTTATATTCTAATACCGGCGCAATTTCTTGTTTGAAACATCCTGCAAATAAAATACTTGTAAGGATTACTAATAGTTTTGTAATTTTTATCATGACTTTTTGAAAACTTGAATTATTCATTTATTTGTGTATAAGTTTATTGGTATATAGGTTTAATTTTTTTATTATTAGTTAAACGTAAAATTAAATCCTGCAAAAAAAGTTGTTCCAAACGCATAGTAGTATTTGTTTTGGAATTTTTCGGTGTTGTAACCTTGAAAATCGTAACGGTATTGCTCCCATGCGGTGGTTATTAAGTTTTTATTATTGGTAATATTAGTTACATTAATGTTAAAGCCAATCGTATAACGTTTAATGCGCCAACTTTTGCTAATAGAAACATCTAAGGTAAATTGTCCTTTCAACTGAGTTTGTGCCGAAATCCTTTTATATTCTTCAATACTTTTAGTTGAACGAGCTAAATCAGTTCTTCTTTCCGGGTTCAGATCACAAAAGATTCTGTCGAAATAGTTGCAATTTATATTTACCCACCAGTAGTTGTAGTTGAATTTAATGCCGACAGTACCTGCTACTTGAGGAGATCCTGCAACAAAAAAGTTTTTCCAATACACTTTTTGTTTGGTATCGGTAGTGCCGTCTCCTAATATATCGTATCCATTTTCGGCATTGGTGTACACCGAAGGATTATTGCTGTAACGATAATCCCCGAAGTTTCCTGCAAGAACAAGCCAAAACATGGAGCTCAATTTTATTTCAGCGCCTAATTCAGCGCCCAAATGGCGTTGTCCTATTCCTATTATAGCTTCGTTTACCATTGAAGCATAATCATCGTGATAGAAACTAATTACTTTTGTAACGTCAAAAAATTGCGTATAATAGAGCGTTGCACGCATTTTCATAAAGGGATATTTCATGATATAGGATAGGTCAACTCCTGTAACTTTTTCTGTTTTAAGTTCATTAATATAGGTATTTCGAATACGTGGAGCTAAAAATGCATTAAGAATACTGGGTGCGGAACTAACGAATTCTCCATTTAATACCAAGTAATTGCGTCCGGTAATTTTATAAGTAATTCCTGCTTTTGCACCGCTTTCAAGAAATGCTTTCACTTGAGATTTTCCTTTGGAATTGTCAGGGAAGCGGCCATTTTTCATAAATCCTACGCGCCACATTTCAGTAGCTCCAAGTTGTCCACCGAGATGAAAATCGATAGCAGGATAAGTAAAGTTCAACATTGCCCATGCTTTTTGGCTATATAATATAAAGTTGTAATCATAGCCGAAAGTATCTCCTTCTTTCAGTTTAGCACCCATATTATTCAAATCATTATACGGTACATTGTCCTCTTCCGGGAATTCACCCTCGGAGAATTTGTCCTCATCCAACCAATAGGCGCCGCCGAGCAGATCGTTAATAGTTTTATAGTTATGTTGTTTCAAGCCACGAATATCTAATCCTGCGGAGAGTTTGATATTGTGGGTCAGGTTCGTAATTAAATAGGAAGCGCCGCCCAACTCAAAATGGTCAATTACTCTGTTTTCAACCATATATTGTGCACGTTCTCCAAGTTCTTTTTGATCATGATTAACCCTATACATAGTATCCCAATCTATTTGGCGATAATTATCGTCTGTAAGCCAAGCGTTTCTCCATGCGTTGTATAAATTAATACTGTCTTTAAAGTAACTGGGCAGATAGCGGTAATAGTCGGGGCGCGGGTCAGGTGTATCATACCAGTTCAGGCTTGTGGTATTGTTTCTCCCAAAAGATGTTGCTAATGTAGTAGTTATGGATAATTTATTGTTTTTAGGAGTATAATAATGAGTCAATAAAATGGCGGGTTCAATAGTAGTTCTCACGCGAGCATTTCGTTTTTTCCCTTCATACCAACCCCAATTTGGGTTGTAGTAGTGAGAGTTAACCAAGTCGTAGGCTTCAGGAACGGAATTTGCTTGCATTCCTCTTTCGGTAGGGGAAACAAAAGCGGTTAAATTTAGTGCGTGTTCTTGATTAAATTTTTTCTCAACGGCAAAGAAAGCGCTGAATCCCAAATAGGAAGTTCCTGGGGCATAAGCAATCTTATCTCCGAACCGTGCAGAAGCAGAGCCAACAATTGACCATCCTCCTTTCATAATTCCGGAGGCTGCAGTGAGCATAATTCTGTTCATATAGGTTCTGTTAGAAATAGAGTAAGAAGCTCGTACTTGCTTTCGGTATCCCGAAGCGCGGAGGTCGTAATTTGTAGCGCCTCCAACATTACCGAAAGTAAATGTAGCGGGATTCATGTCAATAATTCTTTCGGGCCAGCGTACTACGTGGTTCAATCCACCCCACTGAGAGAATGAAGCTCGTCCGGTAATCATGCTATTCATCATAAATCCGTTCAAGCAAATATCTTGATACTGATTATCGTAGCCACGGTTGCGGAAGAAAGCGATGCTAAAATTATAGGAACTATTACTCTGATAGACATCTTGGGCTGAATGGAGTAAACTTGGTATGAAATTGGCGCTGCCATCATCCTCCGACTGTCCTTCGCTAACATTACCGAATGAGGAAGCAATATCTTCTTGTGTATCCTGCACCGAAACTGTATCAGACTTGACTTTGTATTGAGTTGTATCTATTTGTGAATAAGTATATCCAAATAAAAAAATGGAAAAAATAAAAAGAAAGACGACTTGTTTCATAAACAAATGTTGAATTAATAAAATAGGGTGCAAATATAAGATAAAAGAAATTAGTTTTTGAAAAACGGAGATTTTTTTTATATTTTCATTTTCAAACTTATTCGAGTAAGTTTATGTAGTGATATTGAAAAAATTACAAAATAACTTTTACTTCATATTCTTCGTATCCTTCGATAATATCTCCAACTTTCACATCATTGAAGTTTTCAATGTTTAATCCGCAGTCTTGTCCGGCAACCACTTCTTTTACATCGTCTTTAAAACGTTTCAGGGATCCTAATTTTCCTGAGTAGATAACAATTCCGTCTCTGATCAGTCTTATTTTAGTATTTCGTTGTAGTTTTCCGTCTAATGCCATACAACCCGCCACGTTTCCAATTTTTGTTATTTTAAATACTTCTCTAACTTCAAAGTTGCATAGTATTTTTTCTCTGATTTCTGGTGTATGCATTCCGGCAATTGCGTCCTTAATTTCATTGATTGCGGTGTAAATAATTGAATATGTGCGAATGTCAATTTGTTCTTGTTCGGCTAATTTTCTTGCTCCATGAGAAGGTCTTACTTGAAAAGCTACAATAATAGCATTTGAAGCTGAAGCTAATAGCACGTCACTTTCAGTAACAGCGCCGACCGATTTGTGAATGACGTTTACTTGTACTTGTTCGGTAGAAAGTTTTAACAATGAATCTGATAGAGCTTCGATTGAGCCATCTACATCTCCTTTTACGATAATATTTAATTCTTTAAAATCGCCGATAGCAATTCTTCTTCCAATTTCATCCAATGTTATATGCTTTTGAGTACGAAGCCCCATTTCGCGTGCCAATTGAGCTCTTTTAGTAGCAGCAATTCGTGCTTCATGCTCAGAAACGCACACTTTCAAGAGATCTCCTGCTTGCGGTGCACCGTTTAGTCCAAGCAATAAAATAGGGGTTGCTGGTCCTGCTTCTTTCAGGGGTTGGTTTCGTTCGTTAAACAAGGCTTTTACTTTACCAAAATAGCTACCCGCTAACATAGGGTCTCCAATTTTAATAGTTCCATTTTGAATTAGTACTTTTGCAACATATCCTTTTCCTTTATCTAAAGAAGATTCTAGCACAGTGCCGCTTCCTTGTTTTTTGGGGTTGGCTTTCAAATCTAAAATTTCAGATTCTAAGAGTACCTTTTCAAGAAGAGTTTCAATATTGGTTCCTTGTTTGGAGTTGATTTCTTGGCATTGATATTTTCCTCCCCAGTCTTCTACAAGAATATTCATATTTGCTAACCCTTCTCTTATTTTTTCTGGGGCGGCATTAGGTTTATCTATTTTCGTTATTGCAAATACCATGGGAACCCCGGCGGCTTGAGCGTGATTAATTGCCTCAACCGTTTGCGGCATCACCGAGTCATCTGCAGCTATAACAATGATACACAGGTCTGTAACTTTTGCTCCACGGGCGCGCATTGCAGTAAATGCTTCATGTCCTGGTGTATCCAAGAAAGTAATTTTCCTTCCATCCGTGAGGTTTACCAAGTAAGCTCCGATATGCTGTGTTATACCTCCGGCCTCTCCTGCAATTACATTAGTTTTGCGAATATAGTCAAGCAATGATGTTTTTCCGTGGTCTACGTGTCCCATCACTGTAATAATAGGATGGCGTGGTTCTAAATCTTCAGGGTGTTCCTCTTCATCTGCTTTTGAAGGCTCTTCAATATCAACACCCACGAACTCTACTTCAAAACCAAATTCTTCAGTGAGCAATGCAATAGTTTCTGCATCTAATCTTTGGTTTATTGAAACAAATAGCCCAATGCTCATACATGTTGCAATAATTTGATTTACAGGGATATTCATTAAAGTTGCTAAGTCGCTTGCAGTAATAAATTCGGTAACTTTCAGTTTTTTTTGGTTTTGAAGTTCTTGCATTTCGCTTTCCATCATTTCAGAATGGATTTGAGCCCGTTTCTCTCTTCTACGTTTTGATGTTTTCGATTTACCGAGAGGCTCCAAACGTTGCATCGTTTCTTTGATTTGACGTTGAATATCTTCATCAGAAATCTCTATCTTTGCAGCTGCTTGTCTTTGTTTTTCTTCCTCACTCTGTTTTCCTGCATGATGCTTTATACGTTTGCGTTTTCGTTTTTTCTCTGAGTTTGATTTTTCAATCTTTGGCTGTTCTGATGCTTCTTTTTTTGGCGATTCTTTAGGCTTTAATGCCTCTAAATCAATTCTTCCTACTTCTTTTGGACCAATCAATTTGGCATATTTTGTTTCAATGTGGACAGGTTTTACAGTATCTGTAAGAGACTGTTTTTGAAGAGTTTTAGTATCTTCAAAACGCTTAACTGAATCATTTTGAACAGGAGTAGTTTTTGTTACTTTAATTTCTTTCTTTTCCAGTTTTTTCTCTTTTTTCCTTTTGCCTTTTTTAGGAACTCTTTCCTGAAATTTAGAGAGGTCTATCTTGTCAACCACTTTTATTTTTTTTGAGAGGTCTTCGACAACTGTCTCAATATGTTCAGGTTTTTGAGTAACTTTCTCTTCAGGAATAAGAGTTTCAATAGTTATTTTTTCTTCTTCAGGTTCAATCTTTTTTGGAACTATTTTTTTTACTATTTCTTTTTTTGGTTTTAATTCAATTTTGCCAACTATTTTTGGTGTTGGAATTGTGGTTATTATCTTTTCTACTTCTTTTTCTTCAACAATAGGTTTAACACTCTCAGGAATAGGGATATGTGTCTCAACGACAGGGTGTTTAGTGTCTTCTGCTTCGGCTTTTGTTTTGGAATAGATTCCGATATCTAATTTTTGAGCATCCTCTTTAACCTTTTTCTCACGTTGAAATTCATTCATAAGAATCTCGTACATTGCTGGAGTAAGTTTTGTGTTAGGATTTTCATCTATCTCAATATGATGTTTTTTCAACAATGAGACAACTGAAGATATCGCCACATTAAATTCTCCGGCTGCTTTCCCTAAACGTGGAATTTTCTTTTCGTCAGACATATTTTTTTTGTTCGTGTGTAACTTTAGTTTAAGGTTAAATGGTGAGTAGGCCAAGAGGTAAAAGGGGTAGTATTTTTCTTTTTGCCTTTTGTCTTTTTTTTATTCTTCAATATCTAATTCTTTCTTTATTGACGCAATTACTTCGTCAACTGTTTCTTCTTCGAGGTCTGTACGCTGAATTAGTTCTTCTCTACTTAATTTAAGTACACTGGTTGCAGTATCGCATCCAATAGCTTTAAATGCATTAATAACCCATTGGTCAAATTCATCATTAAATTCGTTCAGATCCACATCTTCTTCTTCCTTTATATCATCTCTAAAAACGTCAATTTCATAGCCTGCTAACTTGCTTGCCAATTTTATATTATAGCCTCCTTTTCCAATAGCCAATGATACTTGGTCTGGTTTCATAAAAACATTTGCGGTTTTGTTTTCTTCGTCAATTTCAATATATGAGATTTTTGCGGGGCTAAGAGATCTTGTAATGAGAAGATTAATATTAGTAGTATAATTAATTACGTCAATACTTTCTTTACGCAATTCATGGAAAATACTGTGAATACGACTCCCTTTCACTCCTACACAAGCTCCTACCGGGTCAATTCTGTCATCAAAAGATTCAACCAATACTTTGGCACGTTCTCCAGGCGCACGAACTACATTTCTGATAGTTATGAGTCCGTCGTAAACTTCCGGTATTTCGGTTTCCATCAGTCTTTCCAAAAATAAGGGTGATGTACGAGAAATAATAATTTGAGGTGAAGAACTTTTAATTTCCACACGAAGCACTACAGCAGAAATAGCATCTCCTTTTTTATATTTATCTGCAGGAATCTGTTCATTTTTTGGGAGTATGAGTTCCACTCCATCATCATCTATTACTAAAATCTCTTTTTTCCACACCTGATTTACTTCTCCGGAAACAAGTTCTCCAATACGGTGTTCATATTTTTTATAGATGATATCTTTTTCATATTCCATAACTTTTGTTATTAAGTTTTGGCGTAAAGCTTGAATTTCTCGGCGTGCAAAGTCTTTAAAACGAACATTTTCCATTACCTCTTCGCCAACTTCAAAGTCCGGCTCTATTTTAATTGCTTCAGATAAAGCTATCTGAGTAAATTCATTTTCCACTTCGCCATCTTCGACAATCTCTCTGTAACGTTGTATTTCCAGTTCACCTCGGTCTACATTAACGATTACTTCAAAATTAGCATCTTGACCATATTTTTTTGTGAGCGCTGAGCGGAAGATATCTTCTAATATTCTCATCAATGATTCTCGTTCAATATTTTTAAAATCTTTAAACTCGGCTAAAGTTTCCAATAAGTTTAGACTTTCTTCCATGATGTTTTCTTTTGTATTTTTTAATTTTTAATTATAATAAAATAGGGGTTGTAGACCCCACTTTAGCTTTCTTCCAAAAAAAACTCTCACTGATTAGTAGTGAGAGTATATTGAGTTGACCAACCTGGATTCGAACCAAGACTGACAGAACCAAAACCTGGAGTGCTACCATTACACCATTGGTCAGTTTTTTTGAGGCGGCAAAAATATATTTTTTTTTTAAAGCTCATTTGTATGATGATTAAAAAAAAAACCGAATCATTTTACCTTTTACCTTTTCTTAAATTTTCATCACCAAAAGAATAAGTAACGCCGATAATTGCATTAAATCCAATGTTTTTAAAATCGAAATATTTTGAAAAATGCTGAAACCCAATATTATTAACCATTGCAAAGCAAGAAAAGCGCTTGGTTACCAAATATTCAAAACCTGCACCAAAATTTAATAAAGGGCTAATTTTTTCTATGGAATAAGCTATTTTTCCTAAATCTAAATAAGGTACATAAGCATAGCTTTCAAATCCTAGTTTCATATTGATGTCGAAAATAAATTTCTCTTTCAAGTAATATTTTCCAGAGAAAGCTACTTCCCAAGCGGGTTTATACCATGGCTTTTTAACAGATTTCAAATTAAAATATCCCCAGTAATTGGCTTCCAAGTTCAAATACAATTTATTTACTACCTGCCAATTAAGATTGGCACAAACATTTAGGAGATTCACATTTGAATAGACAACATCGAATTTGTTTTTCAGCAGAGATGCAGTATCTATAAAGAAAAACGCCTGATCTTTTGTTTGAGAATAACGCACAGAAAAATGATAGTTCATTTTCTTAACCAAGTTTCCTTTAACGCCCCCTGTAACACTAAGTTGAGTTTTTGTAAATCGAAGTGAATCTAAACCCTGTTTTATAAAGGGGTTTTCATTAAGTAAATCTTTAAGTGAATTGAATTTCACATTTCCATCAACGCCTGCATAAATACTTAAAATGCCGGGAAGGATCCCCAATTGTATTCCGGCAACAGGATATATCGGACATTTTGTGCTTCCTTTCATTTTGGAATTTATGTTGTTTATTATAGGAATGCCAAATCCAACAAGTATATGGTACTCTTTTACTGCAAATTTTACTGTAGGAAGAAATTCAATTTTGTAACTGTTGAGAGTTGTTTGAACAACTTCCTTTTCATTGTGCCAATGATTAATGTAATACTCTAAGTTAAAGTCTATTTGAGGATGAAGAAAGCCATTAAGTTTATTAAACAAGATATCATATGCAAAAAAAGAAGATAATCCGATCTGATTTTCCATCTCTTTTCTGTAAGTATAAAGGAAATCATAATTCAGGCGTACGTCTTGTTTGAGTTTTGCATCTTCTTGAACGTAATTTGAACGTAGTCCTATTTCGGCATGAAGGTGATGATAATTGTTTTTTAAAGTGTCTCTGTAAGATTTTTCATAGTACAATGAATCAAATCCGAGTTTGCGACTAAAACCGTAATAATGAGCAACTTTATGATTGTAGTCAAGAGAAGAGTAAAGGGTTTGGTTCTTGAAAAAAGTATTAAGAAATAGATGAACACGTGTGTCGCTAAAAGGAGAATAGGCATAGTTTTTCATCGTATTCCCAATAGGCATGGCCCAGCCTGAAAAGTGATTTGCATTTAATCCGTATGAGAACTTTGAGTTATCGAAATTATGAACACAAAGTTCCCCAAGTGGAGTTAAGGGATATCCAAAACCAACTTTAAGATAATTACGGTAAAGTTTTTTCATCACTTCGCCCTGAAGTTTTACAGGTTTAATTTGAGAGGGTAAAAAGTTGAGATCAATAGATTGAGGAATAATATCATACTCAAATTTTACTTGTTCCAATGTTTCTTCAGGAATAATAGCAGGTTTCGTGATTTTATAAAAGTTTTGAAGTTTGGGGGCAAATTCTAATTGAAATCGAGCTGTATCAATAGGTTGCGAAAATGTAACACCGGCAAGCAAAAGTAATACTACAGTAATTATTATTTTTTTCATAAAAAAAATGCGTTTACCTCTTGACAAACGTAATTTTCAAACATATATTTGCAAACATGGTAAAAAAAACTATAAATAATCTAAATCAACTCATTATGATCTCCGAAAAACTATTACATTACATTTGGAAAAACCAATGGTTTCGTAAAGAAAAATTAGAAACCGTTCACAAACAATCTGTTTCAATTATTAATCAAGGATTTCTTCATCAGGATGCCGGACCCGATTTTAAGCAAGCAATCGTTAAGATTGATGATGTTACATGGGCTGGAAATATTGAGATTCACATCCGCTCCTCTGACTGGTATCGCCATGAACATCAAAATGATATTAAATATAACTCAGTGGTTTTGCACGTAGTATATGAACACGACAGGGAAGTTTTCGTATCGAATGGCAATCTACTTCCCACTTTGGAACTGCAAAACTTACTCTCTTCCCAACTCTTATTAAGATACAATCAATTGATCCACGCACAATACCCACTCCCTTGTGAAGTATATATTAAAATGATAGAGCCTTTAACTATTTTATCTTTTCTTGGACGATTAGCTTTTGACCGAATAAGCGGAAGAGAAACTCAAATTCTAAAGATATTACACTATTTTTCAGAAGATTGGGAGCAAACTCTGTTTTTTGTTTTATGTCAAAGTTTTGGCTTTAAGACCAATGCCCCTGCTTTTGAGATTCTCGGAAAAGTACTGCCATTAAAAATATTAAAAAAGCATGCAGATTCTCACCTGCAAGTAACAGCGCTTATTTTCGGGCAAGCCGGCATGTTAGAGGAAGAATTGGATGATTCTTATTATCAGTCTTTACAAAATGAATACCTATATTTGAAAGCCAAATACAGACTCATTCCCGTTGACGGCAAGTGTTGGAATCTGTTGCGCTTGCGTCCGCACAACTTTCCGTGTATTCGTTTGGCGCAGCTAGGAGAAATAATATTCAATCAAAAAGACCTGTTTGCAAAAGTAACAACACTCCAAAATCTTGATAATTTCCATAACATTCTTGTTTACAAACCCAACGATTACTGGAAAACACACTATTATTTCGGAAAGACAAGTCGTGAAAGTAAAAAAATAATGGGAGAGAAAAGTTTTTACCTATTGCTCATTAATGCGCTAATCCCATTTCTCTATTCTTACAGCAAATTCAAGGGTAATGAAAAACTGCAAGAATATAGTTTGCAATTACTTGAATTGCTTCCGTTTGAAGAGAATCATATCACTACAAAATACCGGGAAATCGGTTTTTGCGCCAGGCATGCCGGTAATTCGCAAGGATTGCTAGAGTTGTATCATGAATATTGCGAGAAGAAGCGATGTATTGATTGTGGAGTGGGGCAACAGGTAATTTTGATGTGAAGTTCAGACTTTTCTCAAAATGCTTATCGCAAATTGCGAAATCTTTTTATTTTCGCGCATGAAAAAAAGCATTACCATCCTATTTCTTCTTTTTCTCTTTTTTCTTGCTTTTTCGCAAGACGATAATCTTCATAAAACATGGGGCTACAAAGGCTATGCAGGAGGCATGTTCATTCATGTCGGATATATTCAAAGTAATAAATTTAAAGTCGTTGATTTACAAGGCAATGAAATTGAACAACAAATAAAAGGTTTTACGTATGGTTTGGGAGGGAAGATGAGCATTTGGCTTAATCGTTTTTTTAAAGTGGGGGGCGAAGGCTATTTCTCAACTTGCAATTATGGAGTTCGTAAAAACAGTTGCCGGATTGGCTGGGGCGGTATTGCATTCGATCTGCTCTATCCGATAAAAAAGTGGGCGCCGTTTATCGGAGTTACCCTTGGAGGCGGCAGAGCCAACCATCTTATTTTTATTGAAAAACAACAAAACAATACCTATGCAGCACCTATGGTTCATTTTTCTTATCCGCTTTGTATTATCAACCCCGCTGTTGGAATTGAGTTTTTGGCATCAAACAGAATAAGTGTTTTACTGAAAATGGATTATATGCTCAATGTTTATAAAAAACAGAACACCTATCCACATGGCATGAGACTTTATCTTGGCGTGCATTTCTATCAAAAAAAAATGGGTTAATCTTATTTTTTAAACACACAAAAGCCCAACTTCATAAACCGAACTCACTCTTTCATAAACTTCACCGTTTTATCTCCAATCTGCAAAAAATAGATTCCATTTGCCAAAGATGCAACACTTATGCCCAAAAAAAACGTGAACTGTTCGTGGATTGTTTATTTTTACTGTCAGGTTCTGGTAAACCTTTTCTACCAAAATAAACACGAATAATTCACGCTCGAAAGTGTGAACTCTCGCAACTTATTCTCGGTAGAAATTTACCAGACTTCGACAGTAAGAGAATAAGAGCCAAAGCTCAGTTGTTTTTTATACAGTTTTTATGTCATATTTTGTTGTTTTTTTAATTGTTATTTGCTGTTAAGTTCTATTTTTTCTCTATCATACTCATCAACAATAAACTCACTGCTTTCTGCCCATAAAAGATTATCTGTTTTCTGTAACATTCTATAAGTATTGGAAACAAGAAAATCGGAAAAAACCGTATCAAAATCTTTGTTTTCGCGTTTTGCAATGTTATTGACAATATGTTCAATTTTAAACATCAAATCAATCGTAATATCTTGTCCTTTATAAATATACTTAGTTTCCATAACTTGTTTTATTTATCATTTTCAAACATGTTAAGGCTTTTTCATTATGAATAGAAAGTTGATCATTTAATTTATTGGTACGCAATTTTCTCATAGCCTCTTTTGCTGTATAAATGCCTTCTACAAATAATGCTAATGTTCTATTAGTTTTGTCGTTTGCCACAGCCCCTCTAACAATATCATAATTGTGTTGAATACCACCTGTCACACGATTGTCTCTAACAAAAAACAACCAATCTTCCGATACTTTGTCAAACTTTTTAATATTCAAGTAATCTTTCATCTCAAGTTCAAATTCGTAAACAAATATGCCATCTCCGCCAAAACGGGCAAATAAAACTTCCGCCCAATCTTTCGCTTGGCTTTGTAAAGTAGTAAGATAAAAACCTTTTCCAAAATCTCGTTTGTCATTTGCTTTCGACAAATCAACAGTTGTAAAATTACAATTAGAACCGTGGTAAAGCGTTAATTTATCTAGCATATTTTTTTTGTTTGAGTAGATCTTCAGCAAAACGAAAACTTTCATCTAACGGCTGAGTATGTAATGCTTTATAATGTCGGCGTATTAGTGTATTTATTCCATGTTGTCGAAAAAGAGCAAATGAGGCAGCTGTTGAGATATTGTATTTTTGTGCATATTGTTCAACAGCTGTCACAAGCATTAAATTTTCATCACGTTGTTGTTGCATCTTTTGCCTATTTCGTTTTTTTTTAATTGTTATTATTGAAAAATTTTTTACTCCACAAACGCAATAATATCCCCTTTCTTTACGCGGTCGCCTTGCTGGGCTACCACGGCGCACAGTTTTCCTGCGTACAGTGTTTTTACCTCTTCATGGCCAAAGTATGCGGTAACCCAACACAATAGATCTCCCTCTTTGTAAGAAGTACCCAGTGGTTTTGGCATAGACTGTTCACTCACAGGCAACTCCCAAATTACCAAACCGGAAACCGGCGCTACTACTTGTTTAGCGTTGGGATGTTTCTCTTCCACTTTTGCAATTAACTCTTCTTTAATCACTTCAGGAGCTTTTATCTCTTTGACAATCACTTGGATATTCGATTTTTTCTTGGCGGCATCCAATTCTTCTTCAAATTTCTTTTTAGCTACGCCGGTTTTATAATCTCGGTATTGGCGGTCGTGCATTGCCAATTCAAAGAGTTCTTCGTCGTCGGGTCCGTACTCCCAGCCGTTTTCATCCATCTCTTTACGATACACGTCCAATTCGTCGGGGTAGTTATCTTGTGGAGTTCCGGTAAAAAATTCGTAGTTTTTTTCTTTCGCCAATTCAATAATTTCGGGAGCTAATGTGCCGGGGAGTTTTCCGGTTCTACCCAGAATCATATCCCATGTATTTTTGTCCATTTGCGAGTAGCGCGGCTTGCCTTGTGCCATCTGCATAAGATTCATCAAGGCAATGTTTTTCACATATTGACTGAAAGGCGTTACCAATGGAGGCGTTCCCACTTTGGGCCACACATATTCAACTTCTTCAAACAGTTGCACCATCAACTCGTCTTCCGACAGTTCTTTTTTACCGCTGTTGCGCAAGAACATGTTGATTCCGGCGTGTGCGCCTTTCAGGTCTGCCATCATGGAACCCATCATGCCGCCGGGGAGTCCGCAACCCACTAATAGTGACGTGCTTTGTTTGTTTTTCGGGTCAATGAAATAGCCCAAAAAGTCGTCCACAAACTCCTGTGTCAACGAACGGGCTTGCATATAGGCATTCATGTTGATTTCCGGCACGTCAAATCCGGCATCTTTCAACATTGACTGAATGGTAATCACGTCAGGGTGAGACATTCCCCATGCTAACGGTTCCATCGCCACATCAATGATATCAGCGCCGGCGTATGCAACTTCTAACATCGAAGCTACGGAGAATCCGGGTCCGGAGTGGCCATGGTACTGCACCAAAATATGAGGATATTTCTCTTTAATGGCTTTTACCAATTTCCCAAGGAGGGCAGGACGTCCCACTCCTGCCATATCTTTCAATCCTATTTCATCTGCGCCGTAAGCCACCAATTCATCTACCAAAGCCATGAAATATTCAACGGTATGGATTGGAGAATAAGTGATACTTAATGCGGCTTGCGAGATTTGTCCCGCTTCTTTGGCGTATTTAACCGACAGTTCCAAATTTTTGGGGTCATTGAGTCCGCAAAATGAACGCACTACATCTACGCCTTGCGCTTTTTTTACTTTACACATGAGTTTGCGCACATCGGCGGGTACGGGGTACATTCTCAATCCGTTGAGGGCGCGCTCCAACATCATGGTTTTGATGCCGGCTTCGTTAAACGGTTTCAACCAGGCACGCACAGAGGTGTTGGGATTCTCTCCATACAGCAAATTCACCTGCTCGGAAGCGCCGCCGTTGGTTTCCACACGGCTAAAGCAGCCCATGTCAATAATTACAGGCGCAATACGGACAAGCTGATCCACGCGGGGAACATATTTTCCGGAGGACTGCCACATGTCGCGATACACTAAACAAAATTCGATTTTTCGTTTCATATTCAATAAGTTATAACAAATTCAACATTGGCTGCAAATTAACATGAAATTTTTAAATTACACACAATACGGATAAAATATACAGGGAAAAATCATTAAAACTCCTGCTTTGTAAACATAATACCATTTTTCCCGCAGGGAAATCATTTTATTAACCGTAAATTTCAATCTACGGTGATGAGATGACTCAAGACACAGATACTAAGCCCCACACGGGGCGATACTTATGCAGGAAGATAGTGTCGTCCCTGCAGGACTTAGTTGTGGAGCGGATTCTTCCTGTCCGTAGGTTAAAACCTACGGTTAATAAAATATCGCCTCTGCGAGGCTATCATCTTGACAGGCTGATACTTTTAAATTTTAATGATTTTGCCCTGATTTGCCCTGTAAAATATTAACGAATGATTCAAAAAAACTTTATTTTCGCCGCCATAATTGAAGGGGTGCCGAAAAGGCTGAGATTATACCCGTTGAACCTGATCCGGATAATGCCGGCGGAGGAAAAAATTAGCAAATGTTTCTGTACCCTTCAAATGAATTTAAAGATTTAAAAATTTAAAAATTTAAGGTTATGAAGTTAGAAGTTAGAAGTCAGAAGTTAGAAGTTAGAAGTAAGAAGTTAGAATGCAGAAGGCAATTATGCCTTTCTCTTATTGCATTTTTAATTGTCAATTGTCAATTATCAATTCTCCATTCCCAAAATCTCTTATCAGACTCTCTTGTTTTTAGGGAATTAGAGCCGGTGGAGATTTTGAGTAAAGCCCCCGAATCCTTGGAGAAGACCTTTTCGGCAACCACGATTACAAGAACAGCTATTCAGAACAATTTGGGAAATGGCAGCATCAATAATCTGTTCGACCAAATTCCTTCTATGGTAACAACCTCCGACGCGGGTACGGGCGTGGGTTATACCTATATGCGACTGCGCGGCGTTGACCAAACGCGGATTAACGTTACTTTCAACGGCATTGCCTTAAACGATGCGGAATCGCAAGGCACGTGGTTGGTGAATCTTCCCGATTTTGGCGCTGTGGTTCAATCCCTAAATGTGCAACGAGGAGTCGGAATGTCGAACAACGGCGCAGCAGCTTTCGGTGCTTCCATGAATTTTAATACTTTAAAACCGAATTATCAGCCGTTTGTAGAGATTACTTCTGCTGCCGGTTCTTTTAACACTTTCAGAAATAGTGTAACCGCCTCTACCGGAATGGTTAAAGATGTGGTTTCTGCCACCGTTTCTTACTCTAATATTTTGAGCAACGGCTATATGAATTACGCTAAAGCAAACCTAAACTCCCTGTTTTTTACCGGCGACGTTTTTCTACCCAAAAAACGAAAAGAGAATCTTAGTAAACTGAATATCAATATTTTTTATGGTAATGAAAAAACAGGGTTGGCGTGGAACGGCGTGCCTTCCAATTTATTGAAAACAAACAGAAAATATAACAGTTGCGGTTTGTATCAAGATGCGGATGGAAAACAACAACATTACAACAACGAAACCGACAACTACCAACAAACACACTTTCAACTTTTTTACGATTATAAAAACAGTAAAAAAAGATTTGAAATGAATATCGGGGCGCACCTTACACGCGGTCTGGGATATTATGAACAGTATAAGGTGGATAGAAAGTTTTCTGCTTACGGGCTGCCCAATTTTGAATTAAAAGATACTACTATTAAAAAAACAGATTTCATTACCCGAAAATATTTGAATAATTATTTCTATGGATTTGTTTTTAATGCTACTAAAGAGTTTGTTGTAAAAGAGGAGCATATCCTGTTTTTGAGTGCCCGTGCCGCACTCAATAATTACGCCGGAAAACATTACGGAACAATCATTTGGGGGAAATATTTGAACAATATTCCTCCGGATTACGAATGGTATCGCGGTACCGGAAATAAATGGCAAGGAAATGTAGTCGCCTCATTAGGGTACATTTATAAAGGGTGGTTCTCTTATATTGATTTTCAATATCGTTACATCCATTATAAAATTAAAGGTTTAGATGACAAATTGACCGATATTACGCAAAAATATGTGTGGAACAAGTTTGTAAATCCTAAAGCAGCCGTTAGTTATTCATGGAAAAAACGCAACATAGAGCATACCTGCTATCTCTCTTTTGCCATGGCGAATCGCGAACCCACTCGCTCTGATCTTATTGATGCTCCTTTCGATAAAACTCCGGAGTCTGAAACTTTGTACGATTTTGAGTTGGGTTATACGTTAAATATGGAAAAATTCAAGTTCAATGCAAACGGCTATTATATGCTGTACCACAATCAATTGGTTTTAACCGGACAGATTAACGATGTGGGCGCTGCCATTATGACCAACGTAAAAAATAGTTACCGTTTGGGAATAGAGTTAGTAGCAAATTACCAGCCTGTAAAGTTTTTCCACTGGAAAATTTCAGGGAACTTCAGTTTGAATAAAATTCTTAATTATGAAAACTTTATAGAAGAGTATGATGAAAATTGGGAGTTTATAGGATTAAAAAGTACTTTTATGAAAACTACCACCATCTCTTTTTCTCCGGCAGTGGTGGCATCCAATATCTTTCAATTTTATCCTTTTAAAAATTTCAGCGTAAATTTGGTTACCCAATTTGTGAGCAAGCAATATATTGACAATTCGCAAGATAACAACCATATTTTAAAACCCTATTGTGTAAGCCATTTGAATTTGATGTATGATATTCCGAAACTAAAAAAACTGAATTTAACGCTGTTTTTTAGTGTGAATAACATTTTCAACAAGATGTACGAGAGCAATGCCTGGATTTGGCGGGCGCAAGTGGGAGGCGATGCCTATTTTGAAGATGGTTATTTTCCACAGGCAGGGATCAATTTTTTGGGCGGGGTAAAGGTGAAATTTTAGTATACAAAAAATATTATTTTTGCAAACCTAATAAAATTATTAGGCAAACCTAATAAAATCTTAATAGATGTTTCAACGTGATGTATTACAAGAAATTAAAAAGAGAGTTTTTGAACAGAGAAAGTTCATTCAAGTATTGGTTGGTCCAAGACAAGTAGGAAAAACAACAATTATCAAGCAACTTTTGCAGGAAGTTTCGATGGCTCATCATTTTGTAACGGCAGATGATCTTTTTACTGCCGATAACACTTGGATTCGCAGAGAATGGAATAATGCACGTTTACAATTACAACAAACTGAAAAGAAAGAGATACTTTTTATAGTTGATGAAATACAAAAAGTTCCAAATTGGAGTGAAGTCGTTAAAAAAGAGTGGGATGCAGATTCTTTTTCAGATATTAATATAAAGGTGATACTTCTCGGCTCCTCACGTTTACTTATTCAAAAAGGATTGATTGAATCATTGGCAGGGCGTTACGAATTAATAAACATTACTCACTGGTCGTTTGACGAAATGCGCGATGCTTTTGGTTGGAATCTTGACCAATATATTTATTTCGGCGGGTACCCGGGTTCCGCTTCTTTAATTGAAAACGAAGAACGGTGGAAGAATTATATCCGTGAATCATTGGTAGAAACATCTATTGCAAAAGATATTTTAATGATGACACGAGTGGATAAACCCATACTTCTTAAACGATTATTTGAAATAGGGTGCAAGTATTCTTCACAAATATTATCACTTACAAAAGCACAGGGCGAACTACAAGAATCAGGGAACCTTACTACTTTATCCGGATATCTTAACTTACTCAAAGAATGTGGATTATTAACAGGATTAGAAAAATATGCAAGAGATATTATTCGCAAACGTACTTCAATACCCAAATTTCAGGTTCACAATAATGCCCTTTTATCTGCAGGACAGGATATTCCTTTTGAAATCCTAAAAAACAATCCAAAAGAATGGAGTAGATTCGCAGAATCGGCTGTGGGAGTACATCTTATCAACAGCAGTCTGAAATATGGGTTTAATGTTTATTATTGGAACAATGGTACTTATGAAGTGGATTATGTGATTGAAAAAGGAAACAAAGTGGTTGCTCTTGAAGTAAAAAGCGGCCATAAAAGTGTCAACAAAGGCTTAGCATTGTTTGACCATGAATTTCATCCACAACGTTTATTCGTAATTGGAACTGATGGAATTCCTTTTGAAGATTTTTTGAGTATGAACCCTTTAAAGTTGTTTTCTTAGTAATTGAATTATTTCTAAACATTAATAAATATGAACAAATTAATCATCACTGCCGCAATATGTGGCGCAGAAGTTTTAAAAGAACACAACCCCGCAGTGCCTTACACCATTGAAGAGCTCGTGCGTGAGGCAAAGTCGGCTTATGATGCCGGCGCTTCCATTATTCACTTACATGTGCGCTGGGACGACGGCAAACCCACACAAGACAAAAATCGCTTTAAAGCAGCAATGGATGCTATTAAAAAAGAATGCCCGGACATTATCATCCAACCCTCAACCGGTGGCGCCGTAGGGATGACCAACGATGAGCGACTGCAACCCACCGAACTGAACCCCGAAATGGCAACGTTGGATTGCGGAACACTCAATTTCGGCGGCGACGAAATTTTTGAAAATACAGAAAATACCATCAAATATTTTGGGCAACGAATGATTGAACGTGGCATTAAACCTGAGTTGGAATGTTTTGACAAAAGTATGATAGAGATGGCGTTGCGTCTTCACAAAAAAGGATTTATCAACAAACCGATGCACTTTGATTTTGTGATGGGGGTAAATGGCGGCATTGGCGGCGATTTGCGCGACTTTGTGTTTATGCGCGGCTCTATTCCTGCAGATGCCACCTACACCGTTGCCGGAATCGGGCGTTTTGAATTTCCATTGGCAATGGCAGCAATCGTTGACGGGGGGCATGTGCGCGTGGGCTTCGAAGACAATGTGTATATCTCCAAAGGGGTGTTGGCAAAATCTAACGGCGAATTAGTAGCCAAAGTAGTACGTATGGCAAAAGAACTCGGACGCGAGATTGCCACCCCGAAAGAGGCGAGGGAGATGCTGGGGTTGCCTTGCTAAGAAGTACTCATAAACTATCCACTAGCTTTCGTTGTTTCATAAAATACTCAATCCTGCTTTTCTCATTCACTTCAGAAATTTGGATAGAAGCTCTTTTCTTTAAATGCATCAAATTTTTGAATAGAGAAATCATTTCCAATTCATAAGTACTTATATCATACTTGCCAAAGGCATGAACCCGACATGCTTTAAACTGTTCCGTATAGAAATAACTATAATTCGTGTCAATGTTGATTTGAGAAATGTATAGATTTACCTTTTTTTGAGTTTCGGGGTAACGACCATCTGAGGCAATGAGCATCAAGTAATCAAGCAAAGAGTAGAGCGCTTCTTTTATTTTTTCTTTATCTTTATCTGAGATTAGTAATATAGAGTGAAAATAGAGGATATTGTTAACCAAGTACTCAAAAACCATTTCATCTAATAATAAATGTGTTTCTGTAACATGTTTCACATACTTGTTATAACGATTAATCTCAAAAGAAACCTCAGTTGGGAGGATAATTTTATCGAACTGTTTAAGAGCCTCATCATTATGATATTGGTATGCCCATCTGAATATTTCAAAACGGTATAAGATCATAAAACTAGTACTTAGAGGACGTGGAATTCGGTTGCTCACTTCCATAAACTCGGAATTAAAAGAATCAGAGAGATGTTCAATAAGTTTCACTTTTCTTTTTAAGTTGATCAGCTCTTTTTTTGTCGGGACAAGATAGTTCATGGGGGTCATTTGAAAAGTAACTTTTCCTATATTAATACCCATTATTTCATCTAAAGAGACGTTCCATGCAGCAGCCATTTTAGAGATTTCCTGAAAAGTAAACATTACGTCTTTGCGCAATCTTCTGTAAACTGCTTCGCGTTCAAGGCATAATAGATTCATGATCTCTTGTGCTAATTGAGATTTTTTTGGAAATCTTTCATAAAGACTATCTATGAAAATCTCATACCAGTTGTAATCTTCCATTTTATTTTTTTTATTTGTTAGAGTTTATAATAATTTACAAACTTTCAATCCATTGTTTTTGTTTCGTAAAAAATTCTATTCTACTTTTTTCATCTACTTCCGAAATTTGGATTGACGTTTTTTTCTTCAGTTGCATCCAGGAGATAAAATTGGCTATCATTTCAGGGTTATAAGAAAAAATCTCATTTTTCCCAAATGCATTTACCGTGCAAAAATTGATTTCCGGTGAATAAGCATAAACATAGTTTGTATCAATATTCAACACGGAGATATAAAGATTCACTTTGTTTTGTGTTTCGGGGTAACAACCTTTATGGGCAACCTCCAGCATATAATCGAGCAACGCTTCCAAGTCTTGCTTTATGAGTTTTTTATCTTCATCGGTAATTAAATTGATGGAATGAAAATAATGAATATTATTGACTAAGTAATGAAAAAGATTGCTATCCCAAATATAGTTAGTATTGGGCACAAATTTACATGCGCGGTAATATTCGGTAGTGAGGCGAATCACTTTATCTGAAAGAACAACTTTTGAGAATGGAGCAATCTCTTCCTCCATTCCATTATTATACGCCCATCGTAAATAATAAAATTTGGTCAAATTTCTGTAACCCGAAATTAATTGTCTCGGAATTTTATTATTCACATTCATTAATTCAGCATCAGGATAGTTTCTTAGTTTTTTGAAACTCTCAATCAGTAACATCAGATAATCATATTCTTCATCAGAAGGGTTTATAAAATTTACATGTTTCAAATGGAAGAGAATTTTTTCCGCATTAATACCTGTAATCTCATCTAAAGAGATATTCCATGCAGATGCAATTTTTACGATCTCTTGAGCAGGAAAAACCACTTCTTTGCGTAATCTTCTATATACGGCTTCACGTTCAATGCACAACAAATCAGTTAATGCTTGGGTTAATTGTATTTTTCTAGGAAACTTATTTTGTAGAGATTTAATAAAATTATTATTCCATGTATTATCTATCGCTTTCATATCACATTAACAATTAAATAATTAAATAAAAAAAAATTTGCAATAATATATAGTTTTTAATTCGCAAAAGTATGAATATATTTGAAAATTCATAGTGTGTTTATTATTATTTTTTCAAGATTGAATAAATATTTAGTTTTAAAAATAAAAAAAATACGAAATCAGAGTAAAAAAATTTAGCTTTTACGTTTTAAGATGATTTTTTCTGCACGTAATATAAAAAAAGTGTTAATAATTGATTTTTATATTTTTTTTTACAAACAAAGTTGGATTTTGAAGGTGTACTTGTAAAAAACGCCACACAACGTATTGATATTCATTATATTTTCGCGACCGAATAAAAAAAAGGTTTTAATACTAAATGTGCGAGGGCGTATTCAAATTAAGAGTAATCTAACTTATATTTGAATTTTTGGGTTTGGAATACGAATACATATAGAATATATATACTAATTTTTTAAAAGATGAAACAACAATTAACAAAAACAACGACTTTCTTCCTATTTTCGTGTATAAGCATTGCGCTTATCTGTTTTTTATTTCCTGTGAAACTTAATGCGGCGCATTATGAGATTAATTTAAGCATTAGCGATGATTTAAATGCTTCCGGACGAGGCTATAGTTTTAACACGAATACGCTAACGTTTAGTAATGGAGCCAATATTCACACCTACACCTTTATACAGACAGGCGCGACTACGGTTAGATTTATTAATTTTCAAACCGGAGTTGCCACCACGGTAACGTTAAATGGCATCAATATTAATCCTATGTATATGACTTTGCAAGGCAATGCTCAATTGAACTTGTTGCTTAGCGGAACAAATACAGCCAACGGAATGATTGCCGTTGTGGACCCTGCAAAACTCACCATTGACAACGCTCCCGGCAGTA
>JAITUN010000190.1 GCA_031286285.1 Bacteroidales bacterium
AAATGTGGCAAAATGGTTAGAGAAAAATAATAAAAAATTTGAAGGATTTAAAAAATGGCTTAAAGAAAATCAATAAACGACGGCTAACGAGCGGTTTTATGAAAGCGGGGGTGTATGCCCGCTCGAAATTTTGTGCGAATTTTCAAGTGCATCGCCCGCCCGAAATTTTGTGAGCCCCCGCCTTCATAAAGCCGCCACCACGTTAGAGGCAATGCGCGCGCAACCGAGCAGCAGTGCGGACAAGAAGAAAAATAAGGTTGAAAATTTTGCACAATCTGACAAATCGGAGTAATCGGACAATTTTGCTTGCCGACATTTTTTTTCAATTTATAGAAAGTTGGCTTTTGCCGTGTTCGCTACGCTCACACCGCATCGCCAACTCCACGCCCAAAAATGGGCTTCGCCATTTTTCGGCTTTGCCCACCCACCACCCGACAAGCGGGTGGCATAGCGTTAAAGAGAATTTTACACGATAAAAAAATCGGTTTTTTCAAATTTTCGGCACAAAATGTGCTTTGTGCCGAAAATTTGATTATCTTTGCAGCAAATTTTCAATAGTACTATGAATAGTTTAAACATAGACGATTTAACAAAATATTTCAAAGACAAAAATGTTATTGAAATGGCGGATATTGTTGATTTTTATCGTGTTGCAGACGAGCAAATAAAATCAACAACTATTCGTTGGCGTGTTTATTCATTGGTGCAAAAAGGAATTTTGCAGCGAGTTGGACGAGGAAAATTCCGTTTCGGTAAATCGGCAAATTACATTCCCGAAATATCGCCCAAATTAAAATCCATATATAATAAAATTCTCGGCGATTTTCCATTTATTCGTGTTTGCGTGTGGCACACTTCCATTTTTAACGAGTTTATGCAACACCAAATGGGAAAATTTTACTATTTGATTGAGGTTGAAAAAGACGCTGCCGAAGCCGTTTTTTATTTTTTGAAAGAAAGAAATCTGTCCGTTTTTCTCAATCCCAATCAAGAAATTTTAGATAAATACATTCCCGAAAATAAAGATATTTACATTGTAAAAACACTGGTTTCCGAAGCCCCAACGCAACAAATCGGAAAAATTTGTACTGTTTCTATCGAAAAAATGTTAATGGATATTTTTTGCGATGAAACACTTTTTGCCGCTCAACAAGGTGCAGAAATGCGGACAATTTTTAATGGCGCATTGAGTAAATATACAATCAACCAAAATAAAATGTTACGTTACGCTGATAGAAGAAAAAGAAAAAACGATTTTAATAATTATCTGAAAACAATTTCAAATTATCGGCAGCAAAATTGAAATAGTGCCAAATTATAGAATATGATAAATCAAAAAGAAATAACAATTGAATGGCTTTCGGAAGTATCGAAAAAGCACCGAAATGTTGATAAAATATTGACAGAGAAAACAATCCGTGCTTTGTTGCTGTTGGAAGGATTGACAAAACAAAATATTGATTTCGTCTTCAAGGGTGGAACGGCATTGATGTTGCATTTCAATTCGACAAAACGGCTTTCGTTGGATATTGACATTATTTTGCCACAGGACATTGAAAATTTTGAAATGATTTTGGATAATATTGCTGAAAGTCAAGGGTTTTTAAGAAAAGAATTGCAACAAAGAACAACGCAATCAAAAATCAACAAAGAACATTACAAGTTCTTTTTCACGCCTTTACACAAAACGAATAAAAACGAAGAATATGTTTTGCTTGATGTGCTTTACGAAAAAGTGAATTACAAACATTTGATTTCCATTCTGATACAATCGGTATTTATTCCAATGATTGACAATCCTTTGTCGGTAAATGTTCCAAGTTTAAACGATATTTTGGGCGACAAATTGACGGCTTTTGCCCCGAATACAACAGGTATTCCGTATTACAAACACGGCGACAGTATGAGTATGGAAATCATTAAACAACTGTATGATATTGGAAATCTTGTTGATGTGGTTACGGACATTGAAACCATAAAAGACACTTTTCACAAGTTTGCCGAAACGGAAATTACCTATCGAAATGAAAACCAAACTCCCGAAGATGTGTTGAATGATATTTACCAAACAGCACTCTCCATTGTTACTCGTGGCACAGACGGAAACGGGAATTTTAACGATTTGCAAAAAGGCATTCAGCGAATTAAAAATCTGATTTTTTCAGAAAATTACCAAATTGAAAAAGCCATTATTCACGCCTCAAAAGCGGCATATATGGCAACACTGATAAAGCATAATGCGACTTCACTTGGCAAATTTGAGAATTTACAACAACTGAAAGATTGGATAATTAGCGAGCCGTTCAATACCAAACTGAACAAACTCAAAAAATCGAATCCCGAAGCGTTTTTTTATTGGTATAAGATTTATGAATTTGAGAAAGAATAAGGTTAGACGAATACAATGCACTGCCTCTAACGAGCGGTTTTGCGAGAGCGGGGGTGTAACTCGCCCGAACTTTTGTGCGATTTTGCAAGTGTCATTCCCGTGCGAGCGGTAGTGAGCCCCCGCCCTCGCAAAGCCGCCACCACGTTGGCTGCAAGTGTAGGGCGACAGTGCGTTACAACACCGTCAGAAGGTGTGTATTTTTGTTGATTATTTCAAAAAACAATTGTATCTTTGCAACCGCCGTAACTGTTACGGCGGTAACTAAAAATATTCGGATATGAAATTTTATAACAGAACAAACGAACTTACAGAGTTGCAGCGAATTAAAAACTTGTCGTTTAACGATTATTCGCGTATGACTATCATTACAGGCAGGCGGCGTATTGGGAAAACAAGTTTAATAATAAAATCGACTGAAAATGAGCCGACTGTTTATCTTTTTGTTAGCAGAAAAACGGAAGCAACTTTGTGTATAGAATATACAAAAGTGATTTCAAGCGCATTAGA
>JAITUN010000222.1 GCA_031286285.1 Bacteroidales bacterium
TACCTGGACAAATGATGATAATCCTTCATTTCCGGGAAGCGGCGCTCCGAATAGAGGTATCGGATATTCGTATTCAACAGACGGAGGAAATACCTGGAGTGCACAGGAAGATAGAGTGGGCGGAATCCCCTTGTATTGGCCCTCGTATGCACAATGGGGTACTAATGGAGAAGCTATTCTTGCCAGAAGCGCTCGTTCCTACGAACATGAAGGTATGCAAATTTTAAACGGCTTGGTATTATTGACCCGTGAAAATAAAGGCGTAGGCGAATGGACGCGTCGTGTAGTTCCTTATCCTGCAGGAACTCCTTCGGAAGATGGTTGGATAATGGCATGGTCGCGAATGACTACCAGCGGAGATAATCATCAATATATCCAATTTATGACTCACACAAGGTGGGGTGATGGTGGTAAACTTTATGAAGGATATACTGAGCCTGTTTTTTATTATAGAACAGCTGATGGCGGTGAGACATGGGATGTCGCAGGTAAATTAGTTCCCGACGAAATAACAGATATAGTATGGGACAAAGGTTCTAATCCCGAAGGTAGGATATGCCCTTCATACACTGATCAGATATCTGTCGCGTCTCATGGAGATGTAGTAGCAGCTTCTTTTGTACGCTATGGATATCACAGTTATGTATTAAAATCAGTTGATAATGGAGAGACATGGACAGCTACCCAGTTTTTCCGTTCCTCTATCTATGCTGAAGACTCTGAACAATATGCTGATACTTGCTACATTCCTACTCAAGGGAACGTAGCAGTGGATAACAAAGGAAAGGTACATGTTGCTTTTGGAACTTGGATGATTGATGATCAATATCGCTATACCGGATTTTTCTCATCTTTCCTTTCATATTGGAATGAAGGTATGGATCCCTTTGATGTTGATGATTTTATTAAAAATGATGTTGATAATGTGATATTTGACAAATTCATTGATGGAGATCTATCGGATTTAGTGAGTGGAAAACTGTATGTTAAATCGACTACTCCTGAGTGGCCCATTATAGGATTTTATGTTCCTTTAAATGATGATCACTATTTTAATGGTCCTCTTTTGGACGGCTTTTCGTGGATTCAAGACAGTTATGGCATGGCAGGCACGTTTTCATTTCCGCAAATGGCATTTGACGCGGACAATACAATGCATTTAACTTATCTTGGAATAGCAGATGACAAACCAGATGGTAATACTCGTTGGTTCCGTCATCCGTATCATACTACCCGCACCGAAGATGGAATCTGGACAGAAACGAAATATCTTGTGAGTTTTATAGATGTCATTGATCGTGAATTCGCCTATCTGACATTAGCAGGTCTTTACGACAATAAAATGTTCCTGATGGCGCAAGTTGACCAATACGCAGGCGTTTTTACACCGTATGTATACCCTGGACCTCCTGACCATGGCCAAACAACGAACTATTTCTATTCTTTCTATGCTTATCCCGTTCCTACTGATGCTATCAACGAAATTGACTATACTCCGTTAAACATAGGAGTATATCCCAATCCGGCTGAGGGACAGGTAACTGTAGATCTTAAAGAAAGAAAAGGTGACATTACGGTTTACAACATGCTCGGACAAGTGGTTTATCATGCAGAAAATGTTGAAAACAAACAAAACATTTCTTTGAGCAACATGACTACCGGCGTTTATTTTGTAACCGTTCGTTCTGGAAACGCTACGGCTACTCAAAAGCTGATTGTAAAATAATTTATAAATTATAAATTCAAAAAAAAGCTGCTCCAAAAAGAGCGGCTTTTTTTTGTTTTCATTTTTTTTATTACCTTTGCCACATAAAATATTTATCAGGTGAAATTATTGCGCATTATTATTTTGGCAGTCATTTTTTTGACATTTACGCAATTTGTTTATTCACAAAACGAATTGCCTCCAAAAAGCAACGGTACCACGTACCTTTATCATGTTGTAAAACAGGGAGAAACAGTATATAGTATTTCGAAAAGCTATGGCATTCGTATTGATTCTTTGCTCTCGAACAACAAGAAAATCATTAATTATCACATCGTTATCGGCGACACATTAATTGTTCCGTCTTATAAAAATGTGTATGATTTTATTGAATACCGAACCGTAAAAAAAGAGTCATTGACGGGTATTGCCAACCGCTTTCAAATCTCTTTGCAGGAATTAAAAAAGCGGAATCCTCACTTGGGCAATAATGTTGCTAAAAATGAGGTGGTTTTTATTCCCGTACAAAAAAATATGCCGGATATTCTTTCCAAACAGACGGAAACAACGGTGTCGTCAGACGTTGTTTTGGATTTGCTGAAATCGAAAGACTCCATCTGCATTAGCGGATGGGATACGAAGAAAAAATATACGGTTGCATTGATTTTGCCTTTTTCGGCGAACAAATCAGCCGCTATTTTATCATCCGGCGGCAAAAAAAGTCTCTCCTCAAAGTCGGTATCCTCTTCCTTAAAATATATCTCTTTTTATTATGGCGTAACATTGGCGCTGGATAGTTTGGCTGAAAAGGGGCTGAGCATTTGTCTGAATGTTTACGATATTAATGATGTTGCGCAAATGGAACAGCTTTTGGAAAAATCCGAAATGCGCACGACCAACTTAATCATTGGCATCATTTACAGAGACGCTTTCAAAAAAATAGCTGACTTTTCCGATCAATATAACATCCCTCTTATCAATGTAGCATCCTCCCGCAACGACATTTTGCAAGGACATCCCAATGTGGCAAAAATAGTGCCTGACGATAAAACCGTAGGGCATGCCGTACAAAAAATATTACCTGAAAATGAAAATGTCAACATACTGATTGTTAGGAAAAATGCAACTGCTTACAGTAGCAGCGTCGAAGAATTGAAAATGCTTTATCCGAATTATCGGGAATTTTTAAGTGAAGGAAAAAGTATGTCGGCAACAGTATCTTCACTCGATACTCACAAACCTAATTTTGTCTTTATGTTTAGCGAAAATACAACGGAGATATTGGATTTGATGCGCATTTTTGATGAAAAACGAAAACAATACGATATTACCCTTATCGGCTACCCGAATTGGAATGCTATCGAAAAATTGGATTATCGTTACGCCCATAACCTTAAACTGCATTTCATTGTTCCTCAAGTAGTTGATTATAATGAGCAGTGCGTAAAAGATTTCGTTTATATGTATCGGGCGCGTTTCAACAGCGACCCCGACCTGTCG
>JAITUN010000263.1 GCA_031286285.1 Bacteroidales bacterium
CGGGCATACGCCGAAAGCGTCTCCAAATAGCGTCTTTGTCCTTCGGCGTAAATGGTGTCGAACGCCAAAGACGATTTACCGCTCCCGCTTAATCCCGTGATAACCACAAGTTTGTTTCGGGGAATGGATAAAGAGATATTTTGCAGGTTGTTCACACGAGCGCCCTCGACTACCAAATATTCATCTGAGGAAAATGTATCTTTTTGATTATTAGTCATTATATTCTATTTTCAACTCTTTTCTTACTTTTTTCCAAGCAATATCATTGTCGTATTCAATATCTGATTTGATTACCTGAAAAATATCATTTGTAAATTCAACATCTTTGAGTTTTTCTTCCATATTACGAAGAAATTGTCGGTTTGTCGGTTGTTTCTGTTCAGCATTTTCATAATGCTTCTTATTGCAAAAAAACAATTTTTCGATGTCAATATTCAAATGAGTAAAAGCCCAATACAAATCAAATAAATCACGCCCTTTTTTACGTCCATAAAGAGCTTTTAACTTTGAGCCAAGAAGTTCTTCAATCTCAAACCCTGTAACATTGCATTCGCCTGAAAACCACTCATTTTCTACTTTATATGGAACTTCTTGCACTCCAAAAATATTTAGATGTTCACGAGTATTGATTTCTATTTTCAGTCGCATATTCACAATTGGATGTATCTCACTATCAAAGCGATAAATCATCGTATTGTTATGAACATGCTGTTTTACAGTTCGTTTTGTGCCAAGAAAATTCAATCTTTCTCTAATTCGTTTCAGAACAGGATTGATAGGTTCCGAATTAATTTGCACAAGGTCAATATCTTCAGAATAGCGTGCTTGCGGTGTGATGTATAACTTGTGTAATGCTGTTCCGCCTCTAAATGCTAATGATTTCTGCAACAAATCATCGGAAAATATCTCTACGATAGCACGAGAAATTACAAGGTCTTGCTCAACTTGCGGATTTGTCCATGGATGTTTTAATCTCCATTCTTCGATGTAACTTTGCTCTATCATAAGTCGGGTTCGATAGGTTCATTAATTATTATTTTCCATTTCTCATTTAATTCACCTGCTTTCTTTTTTAGCGGAGAAAGTGCTACTTTCGTAAAACCTGTTTTGTGAATAATATCATACAACGCAGTTGATAATTTTTCTTCTCCAACAATTGTTTCCAAAATAAATCCCATTCGTTGAATATTTGCCTTATTATCAATGATTTTAGCTATTTTTAATAATTTTGAAGGAAGCATTACCTCGTAAAGTTCCATTAAAATTGTTGTAATCCTATTTATACCAAATTGATTTATATTGTCTAGTAAATCAAATGCAGTCAATTCGGGCGAAGATACATAAATTCGACCTGCGGGAGTCTTCTTTTGAATAATACCCTCTGCGATAATATTTTGCTTGGAAAAAAATCTTACTTTCATTTTTTTATTGCTAATATTTCTTGGCGCAGGATATTTTGACATTACAAAAAATGTAGTTGGCTGTTGATGTGCCGCACCGTGCAGAGCAGATGCTGACAAAAGTCCGACATAATATTCCTTGTCTAAATATTTCATCATCGCATCAATAAATAAATCAGGAGGAAGTGTGCCAAGAGCCGAATATTCGGGCGGAATAATCACATAAAAACCTTGACGGATTTGGGCAATTTTCTTTTTTTGTTTTAGATGATATAGACGTTGTACAAGCGCCTGATAAGAAACTTGAAATTCGTTTAGCAACTCTTCCAAAGGAAAAGAATACCTGCCTTTAGCACGAATCGTGTCAAGGTATGTTTCAATGTATTCATATTTATTATTCGTCATTATTTTAATTTTATATTTTGCAATACTTTACACATTTTGTAAGGTTATGCAATATTCGACTGCAAAGATACAAAACTTTTTCTCACCATGTAATGGAAAAAATTCCACGAAAAAGAATTATAATGGAAAAAATTCCTATTTTTGCACTCAAATAAATTTAATAATAGAAAAAAACTCATGGTGGATATTATAGATTTTAAGCAGGAGATCATTTTTGCTTCTTCAAATAAGAGTATTTCCAATCAAATCAGTAAGGCGGAAAAAGAAGGCAAAATAAAAAAGATAGCGCCCCGAATTTATACAACCAACTTGCGGGATTCGGCGGAATATATCATTAAACGTCATTTTTTTGATATACTCAAATGGCGGTTTCCCGAAGCCGTTATCAGTCATCGAAGCGCTTCGGAATTGCGCCCGACAGAATCGGGGAATTTTTTCCTGACAAGTAATTACACCAAAAAGATAACTGATTTTAAAGGAATTATACTCAATGTGATGGAAGGAAAATCTGCATTAAAGTCGGATATGAACTTGGGAGGAATTTATGCTTCGTCGGAATGGCGGTGGATGCTTGAAAATATGCAGATTTCAAGAAAAAAAGGAGGCGAGTCAAAAACTTTTCCAATCGAATACATTGAAGACAAATTAGAAAAAATCATTATCAGGGAAGGTGAAGAAGGCATCAATAAATTTAGAGATAAAGCCCAAGAAATAGCCCGACAATTGGAATTTGAAACGGAATTCACCAAGTTGAACGCCATTATTTCCGCCTTATTGAAAACTCATCCGCCAAACGTTTTGACTTCCAATTCCGCCAAAGCAAGGGCAACGGGAATGCCGTATGATTCCCAGCGGATTGAATTGTTTGAAATACTTTATAATCAATTGAAAGATTACTATTTTCCCGAACGACCGGATAAAAATACGTCAGAAGAATCTTTCCGTTTGTTTTCCTTCTTTGAGGCTTATTTTTCAAACTATATAGAAGGAACGAAATTTATTGTCGAAGATGCTAAAAAAATTGTTGATACCGGTATCGCTATTCCAAAAAGGATAAAGGATTCTCATGACATTTTAGGCACATTTCAAATTGTATCAAACAGTTATGAGATGAGTCTCACTCCGGCGACTGCCGACGACTTGATTGATATTTTGAAACGACGTCATTTGACAATGATGACAGGCAGATCGGAAGATATTAATGTCGGAGTGTTTAAAAATCAAAATAACCGAGCCGGAAATACTGATTTTGTGGATTTCACTTTGGTTGAAGGAACATTGAAGCAAGGATTCAAATATTATGCAGCCCTGAGTGACCCAATGGCAAAAGCCATATTTATGATGTTTATGGTTTCGGAAATCCATCCTTTTGATGATGGAAATGGAAGAATATCGAGAATTATGGGAAATGCCGAACTATTTAAAAGCGGACAGTCGCGCATCATTGTACCAACCGTATATCGGGAAGACTATATCTTGTCTTTGAAAAAATTTACTAACCGGAAAGAACCGGACGCCTTTATTCGTGTCATGGACAAACTTCAATATTTTTCGAGCAACGTCGTTGGTGAAAATTTCGATGAATTTAATAGCTATTTCCAGTCAACGAATGCTTACAAAGAGCCATCTGAAGGGAAGTTGAAAATTATTGATTATTAGCCCTCTTAATACTCCATCGTCTCTAACAGATTATTATTCTCATCGTAGAATTTCCATGTTCCGATATATTTTCCGTTGTTGTCGTAGGTTCCGGAGTAGCGCAGATTACCGTTTTCGTAATAGGTCGTTGTTGTTCCCACCTGTACGTCTTCTTTGAAAGTTCCGACGCTCCATACATTGCCGTTTTCGTACCAGCTTTTCCATTCGCCTTCGCGTTTTCCGTTTTTAAAGCCACCTTCGATGTAAACAGTCTTATTGGGATGATATTCAATACTTTTCACTAAAATACTGTCTTCCCCTTTAATGTTGTAATACAAGACGTGTTGCGGAGTTCCATCATCGAAAAAATTAAC
>JAITUN010000275.1 GCA_031286285.1 Bacteroidales bacterium
TGAACACTCATACAATAAATATAAATTATTTCCAAATCAAAAATGTTATTTTTTCAATATTTTTTTACAACGACATTGTTAATCTCATTCATGCAAAAATCTGTTATCGCCATAGAAAACTTATTCTCTTAGCGAATCGAACGAATGAAATTACTCGCGGATTCAATTTTCAGCAACCACAACAACTATAATCACAAGTTTATTTTTTTGCGCGTTTTCATTTTAATCCCGAAATCCCAATATTTGCTTTGTTTTTTTATCACGAAAAACAACGCACATCCTAGAGGCATGAGGCGCACCTTGTGGCTCGCCAAAACCCTTTGCTTGTAATAAAAAAGTCTCTTCAAATCTACCAAAATAAGGCGCTGGATTTGCATTATAAGAAATAATTCTAAAATCAGATATATATTCCAATGGCCCAAAAAATCTATCAATAACTTCTTTACTAAATTCCTCTACATTTTCTAAATTTTCCAAATAATTAATGATATCCCTTTTAATATTTGTTATTGTTATTGGATTTACAATACATCTAGGAAATCTGTGTTTGGTACCTCCTGAATATGTCATTGTACCAAAGAAGTATGGTACCTTGACAACCGTGTAAGAAGAAAAAGCATGTACTATAAGAAAACAAAGTATAAACAATATTATTATCATAATTTTTCTCCGTGAGTAAAATGGCTTTTTGATAATTTTTCGCATAATAAATTCCAACCCTTATTTATTAGTAAGACACTCCAAACACTCTAACGTTATCAACAGGCGCCATTTGATCATTAATTATCTGGAGAGGTTTGTTAGGTCCGCTTTGAAATTTTGAACCTATTTTTACTCCTCCACGATATACATTCATAGGCTTAGCTGGTGTATTATGATCATGTATAGAGCGGACGGTTTCTCCTCGACTTCCTGCCACCAAATAAGTTGTTTGACCACGTTCAAATATACCAAAGATCCCGCTTAAAACACCTATACCCCTTCTATCACGATAAAATGATGCATACGAATATGTAGGTTGTCCTAAAACATCTACTCCTCTCATGTTATCTAATTTGGATATTCTCTTTGCAAAACTTATTAGCATAAGCTCTCTCCATATCAACGTTCATTCGTCGTTTCAGGGATAGGGGTGAATTTTATCATTGGCATTTTTATAGTTCTTACGAGCGGAGCTCCAAAAACACGAATACTAAATACCCCCAAACAAGGCAAGCCGTGCCGTCGCCGAAAAGGTCTACCGTACTGAAATAAGACGTGTTATTAACTAACGGTAAATTAAAAATCTCCTGCCCGCGGCTCAGGCTGTTGCCGGAGTTGTTAAAATAGACGTGACAGCCCTTAGCGTCGAAGTAGATGAGATCGGAAGTTCCCGTGCCGTCGATATCGGCCAGCAATACACGGCGCGGGTCGAACTGGTCGACATAGTCAAAGTTATATACGTTAGACAGGGTTATCTTAGCGCCGAATTTACCGTAGCCAAGGTTAGGCCAGTAGCAGACGTCGCCGTTGCGGACGCGGACGATATCGGTGAGACCGTCGCCGCTCATGTTGTTCGGAGGTATGAAAGTTTTAGGCTCCATAATAATAAATATACATTCTTTCCAATAAAAAATGTTGTTTTTTCAATAAAATATTTTTACAACGACAGCACTAATCTCACTCATGCAAAAATCTGATCCCTTAGCGAATCGAAATAATGAAATTACTCGCGGATTCAACTTTCGGGAACCATACTTCACCAAAATTGAATTCTAGGTATCAAACATTTGGCACCAAGGATAAATGAAAGTAGATAAATTATCAATACCATCACAGCGTTAACGTAAACAATACGCATCATTCGTTTAAGAGCTCCTTGTTGTTTTCGCATAGTAACATAATCTATGAATTTTTGCCGTATCTCCAATTTAATACGCGTATTACAGGATATTAGTTCTGCTAATTTATCAAAATTAGAGAACACAAATCTTAGCATGTAATTTCTAGGCAATCCATTTATTGTCAATCCAAACGTAAAAAACATATCACATATATCTAATTTAGGCAGTTTTTCCCAATAAACACATTTATTCCTATAATATCGAAAAATATAGCAATTAATGCCCAAATGATAACCTGCCACAGTACATTTTATACTTATACTTACAGCCCCAAAAAACAAAATCGCGCCACCAAACATGAGCCAGTTATTGTGTATAAGATCTGCGATATCACTTCTTATCAGATAATAACCAACATATGTTGGTACTTTTATGAACCACCTAATATTAACGAAAACTTTTTCGTTTTCGATGAACTCGTCAATTGAATGCATTATAGAGCTTCCCTCCTAACCAAGAACCGAACATGCTTAAACCTACGCCTAAAAGCATACCTAAACCTATAGCAGCAAGTACACCCCATCCAACGGGATTTGATATTATTAAAGCAGTTATAAAGCCTGCTGCGATACTACCAGCAACAGCCCCTCCTGCCTTTGAAACAGCCAATCCTGTACTATCTCCTCTACCAACATTTTCATAGTATTCGATCAAACCTCCAACTGTGGCTCCAACGATAGGCACACCCTTTGTAGAAGCGGAAGCTAAACGTGAGCCCGCAGCGTGTTTTGCGGCAGCGGCGTTTTGTCTTGCGATGTTTCTTCGAATGGATCTATTGTACCTTCCACTAGCCCTTGTTGAGCCACTTCCGCTCGTTTTCCCTTGCTTGGCTAGCCTTTCATTTCGCTTTTGGGCTCTTTTTCTAGAATTATTCGCCTCTATTTGCATCACTTTGCCTTCGTTCCCAACTATCTTCTCTACGGTTGTACTTATTGTAGTATTAATAATACCCGGTGCTGATACGGATTGCAATATTTCATTGATCGCCCCATCTCCATTATTTGCCCCTCCAGAACCTTGAACAATTCTTGTGTTGTCACTAGGCATATCATATATATTGAGCTCATCTTCTGGCATAACATTCACCGCTTCAAATATCATATGATTATCATCGTTTTCATTGTTTATAGGCACTTCATGGGCATATAAATTTTCACCTGTTATTGTAGGAATACCATTAATCATTTCAATGTTTAATTCACCGTCAAAAGAAAGAAAATATCGCATTCCCTCATACTCGAATGTACCACCTCTACTCAAATACGATTTCAACTCTTCAGCAGTATTTATTTCCTCTGAAAATTTAAGTCCAACTTCTGTTTTATCAGATGTCATCCCACTTGGATCCATCAATTTCACCGGGTCTCCCCTACAATACATATACAAATTCACCCCGTCCACCAGCCCCGCCGGATCCGCCGCAGTCCACCGTCCCAACCAAGCCGCATAATACCTCGCCCCATGATAATACAGCCCACTTTCCTCATCCTTCTCTTTACCAGTATATCGATAACGTTTTTGACTTACTTCGGAAGTAGAGCGTCCCGCCTGATAACTCGTATCGCCATAAGGATAACATTCTTCATAGCTTATAATATTCGCATTCTCATCTAACTCTAATGTTGCCGACTCTATATTGTTACTTAACTGATACCTCTGTACCGGAGTAGCATTATTAACAGCCACTCCATTATCTACCGTCAACGTTTCCACTAGTGATATTCTTCTTGTATCATCCATTATATGTAACGTCTCACGTTCTAATTCTAAACTATTCCCCACTTTCTTCCTAAATATCTCGAACCCACCTAGATAAAGCCTTATCTCTACAATGTTGTCTTTTTCAACAACTTTGCGTACTCGCTCCCCGCCACCATCGTAATTATAATAAGCCTCCGTTGTACCTCTTGTAATATGGCTTAACCTCTCTGCAAAATCCCATTCCATGTTTTGTAGATGCGGCATTTCTGTCATTGAGCCATGCTCGTTGCCACGCAAAGCCCGGCTACTTTTAGACAAACCAGCAAGCGGAAAAAGGACAAG
>JAITUN010000071.1 GCA_031286285.1 Bacteroidales bacterium
AAAAGGAGGGGGTACACGGTATACATCGGCAAAGCAGACGCAAGGGAGATCGATTTCGTGGCTGAAAAACGTGATCAGCGGATATACGTGCAGACCGCCTACAAATTAGAAAACCGGCAAACCGCCGAGCGCGAATTCGGAGCGTTGCTCTCAATCAAGGATCAGTACCCCAAACTCGTGGTAACAATGGACGACTTCTGGAAAGAATCCATTGGCGGCGTACAGCATCTCCACATTTCCGATTTTCTGTTAGATAGCCAACCTTGACGCGCAACAACTTGTACAAAATATGGTATGTTTTTGCTTGGAAATCAATAACAGGCGTGCGCGTCGGAAAAAAGTCGAAAAAAATAAAAAAGTATTGACACCCGTTGCTCCATAATATTATCTTATTGTAAACCCACATTCCAGCTTACCGCAAACCTGCGGTTTGCTTTGTAAGGTGGGCCGGCAACGTCAGTTACAACTGGAACGTTGTGTGAAATGAGGGCTAAAATGGTTTTTCCATTGATTGACAAAATAATAATTTTAGGAAATAATAATTACTATGTGCTGGTCAATAACATACCATGAAAATAAAATCTCATTGAATAATGTCATTAAGGATTATAGTATTTATAAAAAAGTTAATATTTTAGAAAATATCCGTTATTCATTTCATATAGATAAAATAAACATTAACAATAAACTATATTATAATATTAGTAGCAATCAATGTGCTTGCGATTTTTTTGGATCTAGACCACAAAATAAAATATTGCAAAACGAATTTATGAAATTTGTTTATTCAAGAATGGAAATAACATGTATTGAACCATTAATTTTATTAAAATGGATTGAAGATGCAAGAAACATAAATAATATTCCAAATAAAGCAATAAATATATGCAAAAACAACTTATTAGATATTTTTTCAAAGAAATATGGAGGTAAAGAATTATATTTTTGTATAAAAAGAGAATAGTAATAAAATAATACGCCCCATTTCACATAACAAACGGTAACTGCAAAATGCCCTGTTTGGGCATTTTGGGCTACGAAGCCGTTTGCGAGAGCTTGGCCTCACGCCGCCGCATCCGAATCCGCGCCGCGATGCCCTTTTTAATGTCTAATATATTAGCCACGATGCATCCTTTTGGGGGTATTTGTATAAAATATAGTACATTTTTCAGTTGAAAGTCAATACCCTGTTAAAAAATATTAAAAAAATAAAAAAAATATTGACACGCGCTAACCCATAATATTATTTTACTAATTGACATATAAATAGTAATTGTGTAAAATGTATCGAATTATCATTTTAAGTGAGAAAGTGCGGAGGCTGGTATGAAAAAACTTTCAGAACAAACTCGTAAATTATTAAGGAAAATATACCTGGCTTTAGGAGCATCCGCTATTTCCATGGTGTTTGTGGCTTGTTACGGAATGCCAATGGATGGAATGCCGCCGGATTGTTTGGAAGACGACGAATGCTCTAGTTACAATTTTGAAGAAGCATCTTCAAAAGAACAAGACAATAATGAAGAATAGTTTTTCTCAAATAATATCGAACTGTTTCAGGAAAAACGAAATACATCTCCACGAGTTGAGGTATCTGTTTTGGGAGTGTACGCAGAGTTGTAACTTAAATTGCCTGCATTGCGGTTCTGAATGTACTACAGATCGAAAAACAAAAGATATGCCTTTTGAAGATTTTCTTAAGGCTATTCTGCCGTTAAAAAAACAATATAACAGAGACAGTATAACTGTGGGGATTACAGGCGGCGAACCTTTATTACGTAAAGATCTATCAAAATGTGGTTTGGAATTGAGAAAAAATGGGTTTCGCTGGGGTATCGTTACAAATGGGTACGATTATACTCATGAAACTCACAACCAATTACTTGAAGCGGGTATGGGTTCAATAACAGTCAGCCTTGACGGACTTGAACTATCACACAATTGGATTAGAGCAAATGATCAAAGTTTTAAAAGAGCAGTCAACGCTATTAGCCTGGTCACTTCATCTAAACGTCTATTTTATGATGTAGTTACTTGTGTGAACAAAAAAAATTTAAATGAACTTGAAGAATTCAAAGAATTCCTCATCTCTCTACAGGTAAAAACATGGAGACTGTTTACAATATGGCCTATTGGACGAGCCGCGAATAACGATGAATTGCATTTAGATCCACAACAGTTAAAACAACTTATGGATTTTATCGTCATGGCTCGTAAAGATAACCGTATAAAAACATCCTTTAGTTGTGAAGCTTATGTTGGTAAATACGAGAAAAAAGTCAGAGATACCCATTTTTTTTGTCGTGCGGGAATCCAAATAGCGTCGGTTTTAAAAGACGGCTCAATAGCTGCGTGTCCTAATATTAACAGGAATTTTATTGAAGGAAATATTTATAAAGATGATTTTCTTGATGTATGGAACAACCGGTATAAAATTATGCGGGATCGCCGATGGTCAAAAACTGGAATATGCAAAAAATGTAATGCCTTTAAAAATTGTAACGGAGGTCCTATGCATCAATGGAACGAAAAAAAAGACACAATCACAACCTGTATTTATCATCATATGCAAAATGTTTAATATTAACAATAAATTACCAGTTAATTTTTTTATGTAATAAGAGTATCGTGCCTGTTAAAAAATATTTAAAAAAATAAAAAAGTATTGACACGCGTTAACCCATAATATAATTTCATTGTATGTGATTTATAATGGCGTATTCTATGTAGACGCGCTTGCGTAAAACAGATGGAGTATACCATGAAAGGGTTGATGTATAACGATATGATAGGGTTTATATCATCAACATAATATGATACGTTATGGCGTATATCGGGTAGTTAAACAAAATCCGCTTCGCGCTACGTCGTCTACCCGCCGCGCGTTATGTGCCATATTTTGAGGCGTGTCCGAATATATCGGTAACAGTTATGTATTGATGGTGAAAAACCCATGCAAGTTTATTTTTGAAATAGCAAAAAAAATAATAAAGATTTTAAACTTACCTAACCATGATATATATTATATGGTTATAGCAATATTGAACCCAACCAAAAAATGGAGGATTTGGATTTATGTCTTTTAAAAAACTACCGTACGGCAAATCCAATTTCTCCGATTTAATAGAAAACAACTACGCTTATGTCGACAAGACGCGTTTTGTTGAGCTTTTGGAAAACGAGAATAATACGTACCAGTTTTTTATCCGCCCGCGCAGATTCGGCAAGAGCCTG
>JAITUN010000121.1 GCA_031286285.1 Bacteroidales bacterium
ACGGATCCATAAATGCAGTACTGAAACGCGGCACAACGTACAAGTCGCTGGAACCTGCATGAATGAACGCAGGGAAAATATTGGAACCGTCTAAACGCTCGCCGGCTGATAGGATTTGATCTAAATACTCGCGGTTATTTACCACAAAGTTTAATGTTTTCAAACGTCCGTCTTGAGCTACATAGCGAAAGTTTACCATTTGAATCTCCTTTTCTTCGATATATTTAATAATATCGGCTTTAGTAAATTCTTGCGGCAATTTCTTTAAAAATTGAACCAAAGGATTCAGGTTCATCGTAATTTTTTCTTTCATATTGAATGGTTTAAAGGTTTTAAAATAGAGCGGCGAATATAGAAAAAATATTCATAAAAAAAATAGCTCAACCCCTTGACAAACGCCTTTGCAAAGTGTATATTTGCCGCGAATTAGATGCAGGGAAAATTTTCTTTAGAAAATATGCTAAAATAAGTAGATTCAAGGGTTTAACGTAAGAAAAACAATCGGTGTCACTTCAAAATCATCATCTATTATTAACTAAATTGTATTAAAATGAAGAAGCAAACCCAAAACAATGCCCATACTTTTGAAAGTGTTTGGGCTGCATTGCAAGAAACAGACCGTATTCTTAAAGAAGAAATTGCCGATAGAAAACTGATAAGAAAAGAAGAGGAACTGATAAGAAAAGAAGAGGAACAGATAAGAAAAGAAGAGGAACAGAAAAGAAAAGAGGAGGAACAGATAAGGAAAGAAGAATTTGCTGAGTGGGAAAGAAAAAGAAAAGCTGATGATGCGGCTTATGAAAACAGAATCAAAAGAATTGATAAAGAGATGGGTTCATGGTCTAATAATCACGGCTCCTTTGCCGAAGAATATTTTTTTAATTCTTTTGATTATGGAGAACAACATTTTTTTGGCGAAACATTCGATAATATTGAAAGATGTCTAAAACCATTAACAAAAAAACTTCAAGACGAATACGATATTGTTTTGTTCAACTGCACCTCAGTCGCAATCATTGAAATTAAGTATAAAGCGCATGAAAATGACATACCTACAGTGCTAAAAAAAGCAGAAACTTTCAGAATTTTATGTCCCGATTACAAAGATTCTAAAATTTATCTCGGCTTGGCTTCCATGGCTTTCTATCCGGAATTGGAAAAGAAATGTATAGAGCATGGAATTGCTATTATTAAACAAGTAGGCGATACGGTCGTAATTAATGATAAACATTTGAAAGTATTTTAGTTAAATAATGAAAAAATTGAACAATAATTGAAACGTAAATAAGTATAAATTATGAATAAAATAACTAATATTCTTATTACAGGAAGTAAAGGACAATTAGGAAAATGCCTCCAAGATGTGGTAAGGGAAAAAAGAGAAAAGGATGAGATTCCTCGCTTTGCTCGGAATGACAAGGAGCAAATTCAAAATTATTTCTTTACAGACATCGAAGAATTAGATATTACCGATATCTGCGCACTCTCTAATTTTGTGTATGACAATAAGATTGACTGCGTTATCAATGCTGCAGCCTATACGGCTGTGGATAAAGCCGAAAGCGAACCGATGGTGGCGTTTGATGTAAATGGTGAAGCTGTATGGAATTTGGCGCATATCTGCGGCGAGCAAAATGCTTTCCTCATCCATATTTCCACCGATTATGTGTTTGACGGAACCGCCACTATCCCCTACAAACCCAATGCACGTACCCATCCGGTTTCGGTTTATGGCGAATCTAAATTAAAAGGAGAAAAAGCAATTCTCTTTGAACAAATCCCCGGTATTATTATCAGAACCTCTTGGCTATATTCAAAATATGGACACAATTTTATGAATACCATGTTGAAATTAGGAAAGGAGAAAGAAAATATCTATGTAGTTGATGACCAATTCGGCGCCCCAACCCATGCCCACGATTTGGCAGAAGCTATTTTAAATATTGTTGAACAGACAGATACCATTACAAAACCTACGATTTTTCATTATGCAAACGAAGGAATTACTACTTGGTGCGGGTTTGCCAAAGAGATTATGAAAATTGCCGAACTACCATGCACCGTACACCCGATCACAACAGCAGAGTATCCCACACCGGCGGTACGACCCGCTTATTCTGTCCTTGATCTATCTAAAATTAAAAAACAGTTCAATCTCAAAATACCGAATTGGGCGGATAGCTTGCGAAATGAAATAGGATAAAGTATTGTTCATCAATTCTTTGTGTCTCTTGGTGTGTGCTTCGTGTTCTTTGTGGTAAAAAATACTTTTAAGACAAACGCTTTTGCTTAATACTATTTCTCTCTCTTTTTCATAATCCAAACCGCAATCCAATAGGTAACAGTTATTCCTAAAAATGCTCCAAATAGAATGGGAAATTTTTCTTCATCTTGATATAAAACAAATAATGGAATGATAACAACACTGAGTAACAGGAAATAACGAAAAATAGTTTTCATAATTTAAAATTTTTAATCAATTAAAACTGCATCCTAAATCGGGTAAAAGGTTTTGTGGCAAGAGTAAGCGTTCCTTCGTGTAATCGCATGATTTGTCGGGAAATACTCAATCCAATGCCGTTGCCCTCCTCTTTGGTGGTAAAAAAAGGCACAAATATATTGTCGCGAATCTCATCAGAGATGGGGATGCCTGTATTGCAAACATCAATAAACAAACTTCCTTTTAGATTACGCCCCATTTCTATCCATACTTTTGCACAGGGATCACCACTTTCAAGCGCCGCTTCTAACCCATTTTTAAGCAAATTAACCAACACTTGAGAAATTTGTCCATAGTCTGCTGAAATCAAACAGTTTGTGGCTTCGATTTTTACAATAATATCAGATGACAATAGTTCTGTTTCTTTTCTCACTAATCTATCTAACTCAATATCTTGAAATTGTGGGGCAGGAATTCGGGTTATGGAGCGGTAATTCTCAACAAATTTCTTTAACCCGCCGGCAGTAGTGTGTATGATCTCTAACCCTTGATGGAGCATCTCTTTATCGGAAGTGTGTAATAAAGATTCGCTTAGTGAAGTAATGGGGGAAAGCGAGTTCATGATTTCATGAGTAAGAACGCTTGACATGCGTTGCCAACTCTCTTCCCGCGCTTCTTCAATATCCGCCGCAATGTCGGTTAATGCAATAATTTTCAGTCTCTTATTGTTCAGGTTAACGAAAGTAGCTGCAATGTTTAACGTTATCTCGGAAGCCTCCCCAAAAAAAGTTACTTTACGGTTTTCTCCTTCGTCTAATGTAACAAAATGTTTCTCCAACCCTTCAGAAATTTGCGAAAGTTGTCTGATATGAGTAAGTTGCGACAACCCTAACAAATGCAAGGCTTGTCTATTTCTACTAAAAACGATCCCTTGCTCATTCACCATGATGATTCCTGTAGTAACTTGATTTAAAATATGTTCAAAATATTTTTCGCGTTCCCTGATCTCTTGTCGCGCTTCAATCACCAAGTTTTTAATACGGTTTAGTGAGCGGTTTAAGAGTTCATCGCTTTGTAGCCTTGTGGAGGAACCTGTAAAACGGAACGTATAATCATCATTTTCGATGGCATCAAACATAAATGCGATTTTAAGAATAGAATTTCTATACACATTGAAAATAAACGCGATAGAAATTAAAGTCGAGATTATTGCAAGTGTTGTCAGGATGTTCCAACCTTTTATTATTGAAAAAGTAGATAATATTACACTTCCAACAAGCATAAGAATGAAAACAAAGATTCTAAGAAAACTTTTGCTGAACATTTACAGGTTATATTTTTTTAATTTGTTGTATAATGTTTGGCGTGTAATCCCAAGTTTTTCAGCCACTTCAGATATGTTTCCTTCACAGTTTATCATAGTTTTTTTAATCAATTCCTGTTCCATCTCGTCTAAGGATGCAGTTTTTGCAGATACTGTGCTTTTCGTTGTTCCTATTTTGGCAATAAGCAAGTCGTCAGGAGTAATTTGTTGGGTATCGCACATAATTACTGCTTTTTCGACAGTATGTTGTAATTCACGAATATTTCCGGGCCAAGAGTGGGCATGCAGTTTTTTAAACGCCTGTACTGTAAAAGATTGGCATTTTTTTCCATACTTTTTGGCATATTTCTCCAAAAAAATTTCAGCAAAAGCGTTCAAATCTTCTCCACGTTCTCGCAAAGGCGGCAGGTGGATTACAATAGTATTAATTCTGTAAAAAAGGTCTTCGCGAAAAGTGCCTGCTTCTACCATCTTTTCCAAGTCGCAGTTGGTGGCGGTAATTAATCGGATATTCATATCGCGAGGTACGTTTTCCCCCACTCTTACAATTTTCCGAGATTGCAGGGCAGCCAGCAATTTGGCTTGCAGATGCAAAGGGAGGTTCCCAATTTCGTCTAAAAAGAGCGTTCCGCCGTCTGCGATCTCAAATTTTCCGGCACGTTCAGTTTTAGCATCAGTAAAAGCGCCTTTGGCATGACCAAAAAGTTCGCTTTCAAAGAGGGTTTCCGTAACAGACCCCATATCCACAGCAACCAACAACTCCTCTTTTCTTGCAGAGTGTTTGTGAATCTCTTGTGCAAGCATCTCTTTTCCGGTGCCGTTTTCTCCTATAATCAATATGTTGGCATCTGTAGGAGCCGTTTTTTCCACCACATGCTTCAACTGGAGCATCGGCTTGCTCTCTCCCCAAAACATAGTAGGATACTCTTGTTTCAGTTCTTTTAAATTCTTAATTTTTTGATTATTACGAGTTAATGTTGCTGCGTTTTGCAGAGTTATTATGAGTTTTTCGTTATTCCATGGTTTTTCAATAAAATCGGTTGCTCCCTCTTTGATAGCGGCTACGGCGAGTTCAATATCGGCGTAAGCGGTGAACAACACTACTGATAAATGGGGGCGCAGTTTCTTAATTTCTCTTAGCCAGTAGATTCCTTCATTGCCGGTATTGATTCCCGCGTGGAAGTTCATGTCTAATAAAACTACATCCAAATCGGGGTTACTGCGCAACATTTCGGGAATACGGTTGGGAGTAGCAATAGAAAGCACGCGCTCGAAATAAACAGGCAAAAGCAACTCTAATGTAGTGCGAATCGCTTTGTTATCATCAACTATAAGGAGGTTCCCGGTTTTTGGCATAGATAATTAATCTATTGATAATATCTTAAAACAGATTTTTAGCATTAATTTGAGTTGTTTTTTAAACTCATTAGTATAATAAATCTCGTACATCATTTTATTATTTCTGCAACAGCATTTTTGTGATTAATGAGTTTAGTTATTTGCCCTTTTTCTTCTTCTTCCAACGCTTTTTGCATGGATTTAGAGAGTGTATCTTGTTCAACTTTATTAAAAGTTAGATTTAAGGTTTTTGCTAAATGTTCAAATAAATGAACATATTGTAAATTGCTTGTTGTAACAGTAATACTTGTCATAATGATGATAATAATTAATTATGCAAAAATAAAACATTTTACGATTATGAAAAAGTTTGAAGTTTTTTTATTTGCCTGCTTCATTGATCATCTTGTGTAAATAATTGTTAAATACATGACAATCATTCATTTGTAATATTTTTTTTAATTCTTCCGAATTTAATTTCCATAATACTGCAAAATAATGCCACAACTCTTTTAGTGCGCACAAAGCCGCTTTTTCGTTTTTTAATGAGATTAATATTTGTGAATATTCGTGGTAAAAATCTATAAAACGGGTAGTATTATTTGAATATTCTTGTACAATCTGCTCTGCCAAAAACGGATTTTGCAAAATTCCACGCCCTAACATCCAATTCTCAATTTTTGGGAAACGTTGTTGCAAATTCATGAAAAAATCTACACTATTAATATCTCCGCTGTAAACAATGTTATGATTTGTGGTTTGATAAAAAAGTTCAAAAGTCTCTAAATCCACATTTCCTTCATAATGTTGAACGCCCAAACGTGGATGAATGCACAGAAAGTCAATAGGGTAGGGGGCAAGTCGTTGCAAAATCTCTAATCCCTCTTTTGGTGAGTGCAAACCCAAACGCATTTTAATAGAGAAGCGCACATCGGTTTTTCCGCACACTTCGTTAACAGTCTCTTCAATTAAATCGGGAAACGGCATCACGCCACAGCCGCGCTTTTTGCGCACAATTTGATTCATAGGGCAGCCTATATTCCAGTTAAACTGATGGTAACCGAATGTTTCATGCAACACAGCAACCGTCTCTTTAATATCAGCGGGTTTGTTGCCCATAATTTGGGGAATGATATGCAGCTCGGTATTATTTTCCGGAAACAGGTCGCGAAGTTTTTTGGGATTCAGTTTATCTTTGGGTTGCGCTGCAATAAACGGCGTTATAGCACAATCAATACCGTGAAAATGTTTGGTAAAGCAGTTTCTGAAGTTGTAATAGGTAATTCCGTGCAAAGGTGCGAGGTAGAGGGTCATGAGGGTGCGCTTTGTTTCTGTATGCTTTTTCTATTATTGTATTTTTATGTATTTAGCATTTTTAAAAGTACCGATTTTTTTAATTTTTTCTTGTTTAAGCATTTGTGAAACAACAATTTCTATGGTGGTTGTAGAAACATCCGGCAAAACATAGTTGATTTCACGCTTGCTGAGTGGAAGCAAACTGTTTAATATTGTCTGCTCAATTCGCTCTCGTTTTGAAACATTTTTTGAATTGATAACAGCAAAACGTTTGTCCAATTCTTTGTAGCAAATAAGTAGCGTAAAAATAAAATTCTCAATAAACGGAAGATAATCGTTTGTGTTGTTTTCCCAATTTTCCGAAGATCTTCGCAACGATTCGTAATAAGAATTTTTATTTTTATTGATTTGTTCTTCAAAGGATATATATTTTCCGGCATCAAAACCGGCTTTATATAAGAGCAATAATGAGAGCAGGCGTGACATTCTTCCGTTTCCATCGGAAAATGGATGAATGCACAAAAAATCGAGGATAAAACAGGGTATCAGAAGCAGTTTATTAATACCGCAGTCGTTGTTTGCATCTATGAATGCATAAATAAGTTGTTGCATAGATGCCTGTGTTTCATCTGCTTTAGTAGGCACAAAACGTATTTTTCGGTTGCCGTCTTGATCAATTTCCAAAATCAGATTATCGGAAGTTTTATATTTTCCGCCACCTGTTTCGGTATATGAAAGCATAAGGGAATGAAGGTTGATTATATTTTGTTCGTCTATTGCAATATTTTCGAAACCGTTATGAATGGCGTTAAGTGCATCGCGATAACCTGCAATCTCCTGTTCGTTATGGTTGAGTGGTGCAGAGGAGTGATTGACAATTTCCTCAATGCGTTTGTCGGTAGTAATAATATTTTCTATTGCATTTGACCCTTTGACTGATTGCACTTTGGCAATGCTTTCCAATTTCGTAAAAATCTTTTGGAAATCATTTTTTCGCACTTGCTCCAGCGCTTTCAGTTCAGCAATAGTGTTGGTAATGCCAAGCAAGTTTATCGGCAGCAAGGTGTTTTTTAGAAACGAATAATCAAATTTTCTCATATCTCTTAATTTTTTCTGCCTGCAAAAGTATAAAAAATATGCAGTATTTTAAAAGCTGCTCTGTTTTGTTGCATATTTTAACTACAAATGAAAGAAACCGGCAAGAAAATTGATAAACGAAGTGAACAAATCGGCGGAATTTCAAGAAGCAACGGTGATTTTTGTGAAGAGTATTTTGTTAATTGCTATAAAGAGAATCCTGTTTTTATGGGTGAAAGGTTTGATAGAGTATTGGAAAATCTCTATCCTGACCCTGCGGTGATTTATGATGAATATGACTTAGTGCTGCGAAACGGTAGTACCGTTGTGTTGATTGAGCTGAAGTATAAAAGAGGGGGTTGTGCTCATTCAACAAAGAGGTGATAAAATTGAGCTCATAAGCGAAAATGTGAGGACGTGGTAATAATCCACATATTTGAAAAAGTTTTCAAGAAAAAAGTTTTGACCTTTTTTTACAATTTCATCGAAACTTTTCGATGAAAGACTTTTTGTTATTTAAAATATTTTTATTATTTCGCACCCGATTTGATTTTGCACTTTTTTTACTGTTAATCTATAGTTCCTAACGTTACTCTGTAAATCAATGCGTTCTTTGTTTTTTACAATATTAAAGCGTTTTTGCTTTATTTCTTGAACTTGAAACTTCTACAATTCAAAATTCCCAAGAGTAAAGTAGTAAACGTTCACGCCAAGCGTGGACTTTACTTTATTTGGGAATTAGGTAGTAGAAGACCTCAAGTTCAGATAAAAAAGAGTGCCACGTTTTTTTTT
>JAITUN010000154.1 GCA_031286285.1 Bacteroidales bacterium
ACCACAAACATATTGCCATACGCGCCGTCATAAGTACTATAAGAGTATGCTTCTTCGGCAGTGCCATCATCTAAAATATAATGTCTTTCTTGAAATGCTCCCGGTTGAACCCATGTAACCTCCACATTTTCAGTTACAATCTCTGCTAACGGTCTTCCCACCGCCCAGGCTATTTCATTAAGCATAATATTACGTGTAACATTATTGTCTTCAATGTTTACTGTGGATTGATAGGTTACATATCCTGTTTTGCTTGCCTCAATGTTGTAGGTTTTTGTGGCAAATATATTTGGGATTGAGTAATTTCCTGTTTCATCAGCGATAGTTGAGTAGGTATTATATCCTGAGATTTTAACCTCAGCGTTCGGAACACCGTTGGGCAAGTCGTTGGCAGTTACTTTTCCGCTCAAAGCAAAAGTAGGTAATGGTGCCAACGTCAGATCAACTTCATAATCACTTCCGGACACTACGCTCAAAGGAGTGGATGTTGCATCATAATGTCCTAATTTGGTAGCCTTAAACTGGTAACTTCCATCCATCAGGAAGTCAAAACTGTAGTTTCCTTCGGCATCTGTAGTACGGTTAAAATACTGAGCGGCATTCGGACCTATTAACTCCACGGTAGCGCCTTCCAACGGAGTGGTACCGTCGCTGGTAATTTTACCCGTTACTGTAGCGCCCACCAAGCCGAACTTCATTTTAATATCGGGGAAGTAGTTAATGGCTGTTCCCGGATACTTCCAGTTAAATTCGTAAGCGAAACTGTGGTATTCCCGACTTCTGCTATCAAAATCAGGGGTTTCTGAAACAGCAAATAGATTACTACTACTATAAGGTTTTTCAATAATAGGTCTGTTGGTCATAATTACAATGTTTTTTCCCTCATATACAAAAGGATTTTGCAGATTGAATGTGATCGTATTTTGACCGGCAGGTAAATTAATCGGGGCGTCCCATACTAAAGTAAACTCAGGTTCGGGCAGCCACGCGCCAAGTTTGTCCACAGTGGTATTCGCCATCCATATTTGAAGTTGTTCTGCCCACTGTCCGCTAATATCATCAGCAAAATTATTAAAGTATTGCAGTTGGGTAATCGCTCCGGACCTGCCTATGATTTCGTGATCATAATAGAGGCATTGTACCCGACTTAAATAGTAGTTATAGTTGAAAGGCACAACATTACTATACGAGTTATCGCCTCCAACAGAAACAGTAAATATTTGATTTTGAGGTTGTACGTTTAGATTCAAAAACGGAGTTTTATCGTTCGCGGGGTTTACATCTTCCGGCATCTCAAAAATAGCGCGTAGCGATTTCGTTCCTGTTGAAGTTGGAGTATAGTGTAAAGGGATCATTTTCGATGCCATTGAAACAATATCTTCACCATCTTCATTAATATCCAAGATATTATTATCGTCATCAAGCAATTTTACCGTATAGCCTGTCAAGGTCTCACCTGCCACGTTTTTAATATGCGCTTTATAAATGTAAGGCTCGTTTACCATGGGGGTTGTTACGCCAATAAGTTTTATGGCAGCGCCGTCCAAACCTTCCATATCTAATACTTGCATGGCATCCAACTGAACCCCGTGTCCATATTGTGCTTCTGCCTCAAATGCAATGTAATAGCTTGATGATTTATTGGGAAGTGCAATATTACGTTCAGTCCAGTCGTAAACTTCCGTCACATATTCTACTAAAAGATTCCACTCGCCATCGTATGAGGTTTTGTAATAGATTCTCAGTTTATCCATATCTTGAAACCACATTCTTTGCGTATGCCAAAAATTTAATACAGGATGATCCACTGCAGACAGATCAAAGGGTGGGGTTACCAGCTTTGTAGTTTCTCCTCTGATAGTACTGAAGAAGTATGCTTTTCTATTGCCTTCATAAGCTGTCCAAGGCTCTCCCTCATAAAAGGGTACCGATTCCCAAGATCTTGTTCCCACTATAAATTCTTGCTCCCAACACATAGGAAACATTGGTCCTGTGCTGGTTTCAAACCCCTGTTCATAAGGAAATGAAGTGATTTTATCACAGAATTGCATTGTGGCAGTGCTTGGAGTGCCCACTCCGGCGGTATTTTCTCCAGCCACCATAAAAACGTAAGTTCCCTGTTCCGGAACTGTAACGGTGAAACTCTCTTCGCCGCCAATTTCAGGATTAGAATTGGTATAGATGGGAGTAGCACCGAAATTTTGATATAATTTAACAGCGGTTAATTCAGTAAGCGGATCTTCACCAACGGTTTGAGTGGGGTTAGACCAACTTATAACCGCTTGTAAAACATTTGTATCATCAGGAGTAACAGTTAAGTTGGATACTGCACCGGGGCTACCGGTTTCCGGTACATCTTCCGTAATGAAAACTTCAAGTGACTGAGCCGGATTATAATCAATTACAAATGTATAGCGGTATCCTTCCTCAAATTCGAAATTGTGTTGTCGCCCGTAAGGACTGGGAGCAATTGACCAATAACCATACGCAGGGAGAGGATTAGGGATAACATAGTCGTAAGTTCCCGAAGTAATCTGGATGGTTATAGTGTTGTCGAAAACAACATTGGGAGTAGTACAGATAGGCTCCGCATTATAAGGTATTTTAAATGCGAACGCATCCATAATCCCTAATGGCAATGCGCAGTTGTAAGACAAAAAACCGGTTGCGGGAAAAACGGTTCCATAAGTAGTTGCAGTGGGATCCAATAACAACATGTATCCGGTAGCGTTAGGAATATTGGCGCTTACTTGCAATGTAACGTTTACCATTCCTTTGGGGGCGGGAGTTCCGAGCGGCACAATCTTGGATGCGCCCGAGTTTTCAGAATTGATTGTTTGGCTATGCGCTACTCCAAAGAGCAACCATATTGCCATGAAAAATAGAAATAATTTTTTCATAAGTTGGGTTTTTGATTAATAATAGATTTAATAAAAATTAATTTCGGGGCAAAAAAAGAGAGTTATTGTAAAAAACGACCATCTTTCATGGCACTGTAACACCTGATTGATAAATCAGGCGCGGAAAAAAAATAAATTTTTAAATCTTTAAATCTTTAAATCCTTAAATATTAGGATTATGCCGTTGTTTTTCCTTCCCGCAACGCATTCAAGTAGTAATTCGGGCTTACACCGGTAGTCTCCTTGAAAGTGCTGCGAAATGCGCTCGGAGACTTAAAACCTACCTTGTAGGCGACAGATTCAATGGTGTATTTGGCGATGTCAAGTTCTGAAAATAGTTGTTGTGCCTCCTGAATCCGGTAACTGTTCAAAAACGAACGAAAGTTTTTCTTTAATGCTGTATTAATCACTTGGGAGACATAGGTATGATTGGATTGTACTAATTCTGCCAATTTGTCTAACGAAAATTCAGGATCACAAACAATTGAATTGTCCTCCATCAGTGTTAAAATTCTCTCTAAAAGTTCCTCCTGCATCTCGTCGGTAAGGGGACTTTTTTTGTATTTTTCCGGCTCTCTTTTTGTTGAATGATCTTGAAGTTCAATAATTTGAATATTCTTTTCAAACAACTTCTTATACGCCTTACTGAGGTTTCTTTTTTGCAGGTAAATATATGCCAAAACAACACTGACTAACAGCAAAATACACAAAATAATGAACTGAATAATATTTTGGTAGCGAATCTGCTGTTCTTTCATTTGCTGTTCTACAACAAGTTGTTCAATTTGTTTATTCGTTTTTGAAACTTCATACAAACGTTGCAATTGATTGATATCGCCGAAATTTTCAGCCTTAAAGATCGAATCATTCAGAAGAGCATATTTTTTGTAATGTACTAAAGCGCTTTTATGACGTCCTTTAGCTTCTTCAATTTTTGACAGCGTAAGATAATTTTCTGCAATAATGCTTAAAAAATGGCTTTTTTCTGCAATATTATTCGATAAATTAATATAAAACAGTGCAGAATCTGTTTTATTGACATCAAAATAGAGTTTACTTATATTGGATAGAATTTCCGCTTGTTTTTCAATTTTCTCATTCTCTCTTGCTTCCTCTAACGACCACTTATAATAATAAAATGCAGAATCATAGAGTTCCTTGTTTTGGTAAACCCAAGCCATTGTATTTAACAGGGTATGCAAATTAATCTTCTCGTTTCGCTTGCTTATTTGCAACGATTTTTCAAGGTAGAAAGATGCGCTGTCCAAGTTTCTGTTTTCCACTTCAACTGTTCCCAAATTGTTCAGCAAAATCACAATAGTTGCGGTATCCTGACACGAGTGCAATGCTTTTGAGTAATAAATTTTAGCAATATCATACTGGTTAAAACGATAATAGATGTTGCCGATATTTGTATAAATTTTCGGTTCATACAAATGATAATTGAATTCTTCGCCTAAAAACAATGCTCTGATTAAATATTCGTAAGCGCTACGAAAATCACATAAATGGTAATAGATAACGGCGGATTTATTATATGCTTCCACCATCTTTTTTTGATGTTCTACATCCGCATTTTTTACAGGTTTGTTTATAAAAAAGTTATAAAAGATCAGGGCAGTATCGGTACAGTGTTTATCTAAATAATAATTCGCCGTATCAAAAAGCTGCTGTGCAGAAAGATGTTGCATATTTGAAATCACACCATTATTCTGAGACGAATTGGGGGTGCGTTTTTGCCCGTGAGCAGCAACTGTAAGAAACAATAATAAAATAAAAATGCCTTTCCTTAACATATTTACCCGTTGAACACCGTATCCAATCCTACTCCGCGCACTTGTGCCACGCTGTATGCATCGCGCATCTGCGCCAACGCATTGATGGTAGCTTTTACTACGCTGTGCGGGTTGGAAGAGCCTTTCGACTTGGCTAACACGTTGTGAATGCCAACGGTTTCAAAAACGGCACGCATGGCGCCGCCGGCAATAACTCCGGTACCGGGCGCGGCGGGTTTCATAAATACCAAAGATCCGCAATATTTCCCTTCGGCGGTATGCGGAATAGTTCCTTTATACACCGGAACGCGGATGATGTTTTTCTTGGCGTCGTCAATCCCTTTGGAGATGGCGGAGGAGACTTCCTTCGCTTTTCCCAAACCGAATCCTACGATCCCTTTTCCATCACCTACTACTACGATGGCAGAGAAACTGAATGTACGTCCCCCTTTGGTAACTTTGGTTACTCTGTTCACTGCAACTAAACGATCTTTTAATTCTTCGATCTCAGCTGCTTTTATTCTTTTGATTTTTAAACTTGACATAACTGTTTCTCTTTAAATTAGAAAATTAAACCACCTTCTCTCGCGGCATCCGCTAAAGATTTTACTCTACCATGATAT
>JAITUN010000176.1 GCA_031286285.1 Bacteroidales bacterium
CACAACGCAGTAAACCAGTAAAAATCGGGTAAAAATACGTGGAATAACCATCATAGAGAAGTGTTGGAGTCAGCAAAATATGGAAAATCGCATTAATCTCTCTAAACGTGAACACTCTCGAAAATTATTCTTTAAGTAAAAAGGTGTTTTGCGCCGAGTGTCAAAGTTCAATGTGGAAAATGAGCTATGCGTTAGCACATGGGCGATATAATTATTTGTGTTGTAGAATGGTTAAAATCTCAGAAAATAAGTGTTGCAACACATCAAGTATAAGGCTTGATTATTTGGAAAATACAATGCTTGCCGAGATAAACAAACTACTTGACAGTTATTATAACGCCGACTTAATCACAATAGAAAAGCAACCGCAAGAAAAATCAAGAAAAGAGGAATTACAATCAGAAATGCAAGAGTTAATTTCTCAAATAGACCGCGGACAACAACACTTAATAAAAGTTTACGAGGATAAGCTAAACGAAGTAATAAGTGAAGAGCAATTTTCAGTAATGAATAAGAAATTTCAAGCGGAAATTGCCAACCTCAAAAAACGGCTTGAATTTATTAAAAGTCAGTTGCAAACGGCAGAATTTAGTCAACAAAAGGATATTGACCGCACGGAAGTACTTAATAAATACAAGCAAATCACGGAAATAAACAAGTTGATAGTTGACGAGTTTATAAAGAGTGTAAGTGTAGGGGCGGTTAAAACGGACGGAACAAGAGAAATAAACATTAAATGGGCGTTGTAGTATTACTGAACTCCGCATAGGGGAATAGGATAAAACCATACTAAAAATGCCCTAATATAGTATTAAACTACTCACCACATGACAGGTAGTTTTACACTATAATCATAGTATTAGCTGACCCAAGTATGAGGAAACGGATAATACTAAACAAAAAATAAGAAAAGCAATAACCATTATTGTCGCTAAGAAATCAATAAATAAAAAGGCTCATGTTGTAGCCTTTTTATTTTGCCGTGACAGGTTTGAACCTCTGGATAACGTCGGAGAACATAAAAACGTAGGAAGACAGAGTATAAAAATGTCAAAGCGCACTTGATAATGGTGATTACCATGTCCAAAACGGATACTATCGAGCAAAATTTCAAAATTGGAGTTCTTAAGGAACTACATAGACGGCAACTTTTAACCCGTGAGGAACTGGAGCGAGCAATAAAGGCGATACAAAGGTAGGCGTTGATAAAATATGTATAACAAGCATATTAGCGAAGGATTATCGAATTATTTGAAGAATGGAAAATATGCTATTAGCTGTTATCTTAAAGCCATTGAAGAACAGCAATGGGACGCGTATTATTTTCTTGGAAACATTTACTATTGGGGCGAAGGTTATGTAAAAACCAATTTAAAAAACGCCGAATACTACTATAACGAAGGAATTTTGAAAAATAATGCAAAATGCATCTATGCGTTAGGCAGATATTATTTTGAGAAAAATGATAAAAATAAAGCCAAGCCGCTGCTTGAACGAGCTTTTGAAGAAATTAAATTACAGGCGTTAAAAGGCGATTATGTTTCGCAATACATACTCGGTAAATATTATGATTGCGGGTATATCGCGGAAACAGATTTGAAGTTAGCTTGTTTTTGGTACCAAAAATCAGCAAAAAAAGGGTACGTTGAAGCAATTAACAATCTGGGTTATTCATATATGTGTGGAGAGGGGTGTAAAACTAATATATCAAAAGCGGAAATGTTACTTAATACTGCAGCCGAGCAGAATCACTCATATGCGCAAGTCAATTTAGCGTTCTTATACTTAACATACAATAAAGTAACAAAAGAAAACATTGATAAAGTTATTAACTTATATCAAAAGGCGGCTCAACAAGGCGATCCAGATGCGCAGCATATGTTGGGGAAATTTTATGAAATTGGTCACGGTGTGCCACAAGATCATTATCAAGCTGTTTATTGGTACAAGAAAGCTTCTCAGAAAAATTATGCCGCTGCTCAAACGGATTTATCCACTGCATATTATTATGGTGAAGGGATAGAGAACAATTTAGAGAAAGCATTTTTTTGGTCTAAAAAAGCAGCTAAAAATGGAGATAGTGACGCACAATGCTTTTTGGGGCAATCATACTTGGAGGGCGATAAAGTAAAGCGAAATGTTAAAAAGGCAATTTTTTGGCTTACGACAGCTGCTGAACAGAATAATGTTAATGCACAAAATTCACTGGGCGAATATTATCAAAAAGCAGGTAATTATGAAAAAGCAAATTACTGGTTGTGTCGTTCAGATGGACAGCATAAAATATTCGGTAAATATGGCATTCAAAAGAAGAAAATAAAAGGATTCCGAGATGAAATTTTAAAATTATCTTATAAAAAATTAATTTTACAACCAATAAATATAACTGGCGCGGTTGCATATCTTGATGTACTGGGATGGAAAACAAAAGCCAGTATAGATAAATCAGTTATAAATAAACTCAACTATATTTTAGAAAGCACAAAAAAAGCCTTAGACTTAATAGGAAAAGGGAAATTTTTTTGTAAAGTAATTGGAATGGCTGATACAATTGCGATTTTTCTTGAAGAAAAAAGTAACAATGTATTAGAGCTTATGGGGGAGATAATTACATCTTTACTATTTGAAGGTGCAAAGGCAGGTCTGTATTTAAGAGGTGCAATTGCATACGGGGAGTACTACATTTTAGAAAGGTCTGATTTTTATTTTGGTTCTGCTATAAATGAACTTGCCTTATGGTATGAAACTTGTGATTGGATCGGAGTTATACTAACCCCAAGTGCAAATAATGAGTTAAATGTCCAAATAACCAGTAACACAAAATTAAAAACATTATACATAGATTATAAAAACATACCTTTTAAGACTAATATAAAAGATAAACTATCACCATATTTATCAAAAAATACATATGCACTAAATGTTTACAATTATGAAGAACCGCAACTGTTTGAGGTACACATACTGAACAGCTTGGAGCAGCTACGAAAAGAAAAAGCGGATACAGACGTGTTATATAAATATGAACAAACGCTTGAATACATTTCATACTTAAAATCTTTGTATTATAATTATTAACAATCATTCACTGTTGCGTAATAATGTAGAGAGGCAAATTTGCGATAGGTAGAGCAAAATTTCAAAGTCGGCGTGCTGAAAGAACTGCACAGACGCAATCTCATAACGAGAGATGAGTTGGAAAAAGCCTTAAAAGCCATAAAAGCGTAACAGTATCCCGTGAGGGAGTGCCTTTTATGAAGCGTGTTTGTGCGTATTGCAGGGTTAGTACGGAGCAGGATGACCAGCTTAACTCGTTAGAGAATCAAAAGCGATATTTTGAGGAGTACATTAGCCGTAATCTTGAGTGGGAATTTTGCGGGCTGTATGTTGACGAGGGGATAAGCGGGACGAGCGTGACAAAGCGCACGGGATTTAAGCAGATGGTGGCGGATGCCGAGGCTCGGAAGTTTGATTTGCTTTTAACGAAAGAGATTTCGAGGTTCGCGCGCAACACGCTTGATAGTATTTTCTATACGCGCAAGCTAAAGAGTTTGGGCGTGGGTGTGGTTTTCATGAACGACAACATTAACACGTTAGAACCTGATTCGGAGCTGCGTTTAACGATAATGTCCAGCATCGCCCAAGAAGAGAGCCGGAAGACCTCCGAGCGGGTACGCTGGGGACAAAAGCGTCAGATGGAGAAGGGTGTTGTTTTCGGTGACAGCGTGTTCGGGTATCATTTGAATGGCGGTAAACTTACCGTAAATCAAGACGAAGCAAAGACTTTGCGACTCATATTTGACCTGTATTTGTCCGGAATGGGCGTTACCAACGTATGCAAAGAGCTTGAAAACAGGGGGATTTTGACGCCAAGAGGTAACATGCGCTGAAAAAACACGACACTTTTAAAAATCCTCAGAAATGAAAAGTACATCGGCACATTAAAGCAACGAAAATCCATAACAATCGACTATCTAAGCCACAAGACAAAGACTAATCAGGGCGAAGAAAAGCACATCATCATTGAAAATAATCATGAGCCGATTATTGACCGCGAGACGTTTGACAAGGTCCAAAAAGAGCTTGCACGCCGCAGAATAACGACGCTTGAAAAGGGGCGACATTCAAACCGTTATCCATGGAGCGGTAAAATAAAGTGCGCTTATTGTGGCTCGACCTTTAGGCGAAGAGGTCTGAAGAATTCCGACAAAATCGTTTGGCAGTGCACCGAGTTCATCAAGTACGGACGCAAGAAAATTAACGCGCAGGGTCAGAAGGTGGGTTGTAACTGCCAATCTGTTCATGAACTGTTTTTGAAGGAGAATTTCTTGGCCGTGCTTGATTCTGTAATTTATAATAAAAATCAAGTTGTTGAAGACCTAAAGCGTGAGGTTCGCCGAGCCATCGCGGAAAGTCCGAATAAAGGGAGCGAAATAAAAACGGTCGGTGAGGGTATTGAGAGGATAATCGCGAAAAAGTCAAAGCTTATCGATATGTTCGCCGACGGGTTAATCTCAAAAGATGAGTTTACAAGAACCAACACCCAATACAACAAACAAGCGGAATCCCTAAATCAGCAGTTAGCAACATTAAATCATGAGAATAAATTCGCCGAGAATCTAACTCAAAAACTCGCCAAGATAGACGAAACGATTGAAAACATTGTAAAGCTCAAGGAATTCGGCGATTCGGTATGCAAGGAAATCCTTCACAAGGTTGTAGTCGAGGGTCGGGATAAACTCTCGTTTTATCTCACAACAAGCGAAACGGAGAACCCCGCCTTTTTCAAATTATCTCCTTTGTTAACGCAGTCGGTATTCTGCTAGGTTTTTTATAAACCTGTCTGAGCAAAACCACATTTTATTCTCTTTTCCACTTTGTAAACAAAATAAAGAACATAAAAATTATAAGTAAAATAACCACCACCACTACAAGTACATAAATTGTGGCAATTGGTGGATCTGTTGTAACAATCGGTGGATCTGTTGTAACAATCGGTGGATCTGTTGTAACAATCGGTGGATCTGTTGCATCTCCAGTGGTCGTAAAATAGACGGTTTGTTTGTCGTAACCGATTTTTTGACTTTGATGCGTTGAATAGATGCCATAAACTGTTAAGCTATGTGATCCTTTTTGTAGATTTTCAAGATTTACAACGCCAATGATTAAATTTATAACTTCACGTCCATCATCATCATCAACAACAAAATCCTCTGCATCAACAACATAAAATTTTAAGTGTTCTTTGTCCCAAATTGGACCTGCCCAAATTGAACCTCGCCCATTGGCATCAATAACAACATCTTCTACATCAACAACAATAATGGGTATTGTCACATTGTCTTTCATATCAAGACTATATACCAATGTCATGTTGTTAATATGGCAATCAACAAAAGTTTTAACAGTAAAATTGAGATCTACGTGATTTGCTGCATATGTAGTGTTTGAGGGTGAACCTATACGAATTGGCGAAACAAGCGTAAAATCTTCACCATCAACAGTATATTGCGCATGAACAGGATGTAAAATGCATAAAGATGCTATTAAAAACACAAGAACTGCCAAAATAATATGGGTTCTAAATGACATACATGTACCCTTAAAATCTGTTACCACTACTAGTATTTAAAGAGTATTTCAAAAGCATCTTTTGGTCTTTTCCAAAAACAAT
>JAITUN010000055.1 GCA_031286285.1 Bacteroidales bacterium
GACGCCATCACCTACGGAATCGGCGAAGCGACGCATCAGGAAATAGACAGCATCAACATTTTACGGGCGTCGTGGCTTGCCATGCAACGCGCCATAGAACAACTTCAACCACCACCCGAAGTGTTGCTCATTGACGGAAATCGTTTTAAAACCACACTCAAAATCCCATTTCACTGCATCATAAAAGGAGACGGAAAATTGCTCTCCATCGCCGCCGCCTCTATCTTAGCAAAAACATCCCGAGACGACTTTATGGAACAACTGCACCAATCCTTCCCTCATTACGGCTGGAACAAAAACAAAGGCTACCCTACCGAAGAACACCGCACCGCCATAGCAAAATATGGCATCTCACCATGGCATAGAAAGTCGTTTCAACTGCTGCCGCAAGCGGGGCTATTTGGGTGAACTAAAGATACGAAAAAATTCCTAATCCAGAAATTATATATGAAAATTTGGAGTATAATCCAAAAATTTACATGAATTATTGGATTATAAAAGGCTACCTCCACTGTTTGGTTACTATTTTTCATGTTTAGCCACGATTTTTGGTTACTGTTTTTACGGAAAAAATCGTATCTTTGCCCTCTGTTTTTAATGGATAAAATTTATGTACTATTTTAATAGAAACATTGACAATGACTTACAACAGTGGAGTTGTGAAAAACGCCGCAAACCATTGATACTTCGTGGTGCACGTCAGGTTGGTAAAACTTTTGCCATTCGTAATTTGGGCAAACATTTCAAATATTTTGTTGAAATAAATTTTGAAAACAAAGACCATGCGGCTGCAAAAGTAGTTTTTTCCCGACATTCCGACCCGCAACTAATTTGTAGTGAACTGGCTTTATTGTTTGGCAAGCCGATTGTAGCTGGAGAAACGTTGCTCTTTCTTGACGAAATTCAAAATTGTACGGATGCCATTTCTTCTTTACGCTATTTTTATGAGTACTTGCCTAAACTTCATGTCATTGCTGCCGGTTCGCTGCTCGAATTTGCTCTTGAAGAAATTCCCTCGTTTGGTGTTGGCAGGATTGATTCAATGTTTATGCATCCTTTTTCATTTAGTGAATTTTTGTGCGCCATAGGACATGACAGCTGGGCGAAACTTATTGTTGAGTCAACTCCGGATAAACCTGTTTCCGAACCAATTCACGAAAAAATTGTGGAGCAATTGAAAACTTTTTTGATTATTGGTGGAATGCCGGAAGTGGTTGCAGAATTTGTCAATACACGTGATTTTTTGCGTTGTCAGAAAATTTTGAACAGTTTACTCGTTTCATTTCGCAACGACTTTGCAAAATACAAAAAACGCATTCCTGCGGCGCGAATCAACGAAGTTTTTAGTTCGGTATCGCAGCAGGCAGAAGGAAAATTTGTTTATGAACGTGTTTCTCAAAATCTTAATAACGAGCAAGTTAAGAAATCATTGGAATTGTTGCTGATGGCAGGCTTGTGTCATCAGGTTACACATTCTTCAGCTGACGGACTACCGCTCGGAGCAAGAATAAATTCGAGATATCGCCGTGTAATTCCTTTTGATACAGGAATTTATCAGAGAATTTTGAATTTGGATATTTCAAGTATTTTGCTTTCAAACGATTTTAACGCCATCAACAAGGGCGCAGTTGCTGAAATATTTGTGGGTTGCGAATTGAAAAAAAACGCCTCATGCTACTCTGATGAAGAACTTTATTGTTGGGTACGAGAGAAAATAAATGCAACTGCACAAATAGATTTTGTTGTTCAACGTGGCGAAACCATTGTACCGGTCGAAGTAAAATCGGGCAAACAAGGAAAAATGCAAAGCATGTGGGTGTTCATGAAAGAGAAAAACTCAAACTACGGCATACGTACTTCTCTTGAAAACTTCTGTAAATATCAAAATATCAACGTTTATCCTTTGTATGCGATTGGAAATATATTGAAACGGAATTGAATGAAAGGCACAAAAAAATCCTAATCCAGAAATTGTATATGAAAATTTGGAGTATAATCCAGAAAGTAGCATAAATTATTGGATTATATGCTGGGCAAGTGGGCTGTCTGGGGGAACGTTGCATGAAATATCAAAATAGTTGTATCTTTGCAAGCATGATTGTCATCTATTTATCAAAGTATGGAAAATCAACAATTAGAATGGAAAGAGACGTGGAAAGATGAATACCTGAAATGGCTTTGCGGCTTTGCTAATGCACAGGGCGGTACGCTTGTTATTGGCAAGAATGATAAAGGCAATGTGGTAGGTGTAGAAAATGCAAAGAAATTGTTAGAGGATTTACCTAACAAAATACGCTCTACAATGGGTGTTGTTGCCGATGTTAGCTTGCGTAACGAAAGCGGATTGGATTTAATAGAGATATTTGTCCCTGCGTATCCAAATGCTATCAGTTACCATGGCAAATATTACCTCCGTTCCGGCAGTACAAATCAGGAATTATCAGGCTATGCGCTTGATTCATTATTGATGGAAAAATATGGACGCACTTATGACTCTATGCCACTTCCTCATATTACAATCGATGATTTTTGGCACGATGCCTTTGATATTTTCAGAAAAAAAGCGGTGGCAAGCAAGCGATTAACAGCCGAAGATGTTGCTATTTCCGATAAAGAATTACTTCACTCTTTAAACCTTATCGAAAACGATTATCTTCTGCTTGCCGCAGCCCTCGTTTTTCACCAAACGCCGCAACAATGGTGTATAGGCACTTATGTCAAAATAGGTTATTTTGTAGATAATGCAGAAATTCTTTATCAGGACGAACTCAATGGCGCTCTGGTTGGCATGGCAGATAAAGTAGTTGATACTATTTTTACCAAATACTTTATCGGACGTATTCGTTACGAAGGGTTACAACGCATTGACGATTATCCAATGCCTC
>JAITUN010000082.1 GCA_031286285.1 Bacteroidales bacterium
TACCCTGTATTATTTTTTGCTGATAATCTCAATGTAGGGATAGGAACGAGCGACCCTCAGGCAAAATTGGATGTTGATGGAGGGCTTAAAGCTGTAAGCGCAAATATTTCGGGAACACTTACAACTAACAATGCAAGTATTATGGGGAACACTTATATCAGTGGCAATCTTGGTGTTGGTATTTTAGACCCGCAAGCGAAGTTAGATGTTGCCGGTGCGGTTAAAGCTGTAAGCGCAAACATAACGGGATCATTTACTGCACAAAGCGCTACGATTACCGGAACCACTCTCTTAAATGGGAATGTTGGAATAGGAATTTCCATTCCGAAAAATAAATTACATGTGATAGGCGATGTTTCCATAAATAATGACATAAATAAACTCTCTTTTGGCGATGCAAATGGAAAGGATTTAAGTTTTGGGACTGCCTATATTGGATTTAACGCAACCCGTAATAATGGCAGTTGGACATTAACAGGTAATGGAACTAACAACGGTGGCAGTGTTATTTGGGGTACAGTGGATGGAAGTATCTTATTTGCCACTATTCCCAGAACAAGCGGAAGCGATCAAACACTAACAGACATACAAATAAAAGACAATATTAAACTCTACTTAACCCCATCCGGTGAATTGAGAGCAAAGGAAGTTTCGGTAACTTTAGCCGGCTGGCCCGATTTTGTGTTTGAAAAAGACTACAAACTCTTACCCTTGAACGAAGTAGAGCAATATATTAAACAAAACAACCGTTTACCTGAAATTCCCTCTGCCCTGGAAATTGAAGAAAACGGACTCGATTTGGGCAAAATGCAAAGTAAACTCTTACAGAAAATTGAAGAATTGACATTGTATATTTTGCAGCAAGAAAAGAAAATAACTGATCTTCAAAATCAAATTAACAAACTTAAAAAATAAAAGGAGGTAAATAATGAAAAAAATAACATTAATAATATTATCTTTTCTTATTATCTTTTCAACATTTTTGTACGGACAAGATAATAGACTGATTTATCCAAAACAAGTACTTAATTCAACTGGAAAATCAAATCAAATCCTTCAAAAAAGTGATGCAAATGTATCCGTTGATTTTATTGAAATTGATTTGGAGAAAATCTTGATTTATGAACAATTTGCCATAGAGTTTGGAGAAAACAATATGATTGTCAATAAGGAAATAATTGATGCAAGAGGAATTAACAGTTTTACCTTTATTGGCATTAATAAAAGTAGTAGCATAATATTTTCCGTATTAGACGATGATATACAGGGTACTATTATCACTTCAAATGGTGTATATCAAATAGAAACAATAGAGAGAAATGAATATGCCATAGTAAAGATAGATCATTCTAAACTGAGAGAGAATTGCGATGATATTCAAGATTATTCTTATTTTTATGACAATGAACAGAATGAGAGTATAGACGAGCATTCACATGATTTAGAAAATGATGTTTCTGACTCTTCTCTTTCTTTACTTTCAACATTGACATACGATTGTAGAATAAGAGTTTTAGTTCTTTACACACCAGCTGCTCAATCTTCTGTAAGCAATATAAAAAACACTATTTTTTTGGCAATAAACGAAACTAATCAAAGTTTTATGAATAGCAATATAAATTACAGAATGGAACTTGCTTATGCAGGACTGACAAATTACACCGAAGTTAATTCAACGATGGATAAAATCAGATTAAGGAATAATAATGACGGTTACATGGATGAAGTTCATTCATTACGCAATAAATATGCTGCAGATGTATGTGTTTTATTAACACACTATAATGATGGCATTTGTGGTGAAGCGTATGGTATCGGAGTTTCTGCAAGTGATGCTTTTTGTGTGGTAAGTGCATACAATTGTGCAACAGGATATTACTCATTCGGCCATGAAATAGGTCATTTACTTGGGTGCAGGCACGATACTTACGTGGACAATACAACAACACCATTTGCTTTTGGACATGGATATATTGCCCCATCAAAAGCATGGAGAACTATTATGGCTTATGGAAATGGTTGTAATTATTGTGATAGAATTTGGTTTTGGTCAAATCCAAATGTTAGGCATCCTGATGATGGTGTTCCTATGGGTACAACCTCAACTGAGAACAATGCAAGAGTATGGAATGAACAATCGAACAAAATAATGGATTTTAGGCAACCTGAAACCAACGTTACAGTTACAAGTAGTGATGTCTCAAATACCCAATATGCTGACATTATTGCGAAACAAGATATTTCAACCAGCCGTACCGTAAATATTGATAATGGAAATTCCATGTATATGAGAGCAGGGAATAGTATAACCTTAAAGCCTGGTTTTTCTGTTAGTGCTGCAAACGGAACTGAATTTGTTGCAAAAATTGAAAATATTTATGATTGTGGCACAAGTTCTTCTTCTCCACCAAAAGTAATAATTCAAAATATGCCTGAAGAATACGACGACATGAATTATACTACTATCAAAAGTATATCGGATTTCTCTTATAATGTATATCCAAATCCTTCTTATGAGCTTATCAATATTACTTACTCTATGGATATGGAAATGGTTTTATCTATTGAACTGGTAAATCTTTTCGGACAGAGAATAATAACTGTACTACCTAAACAAAATCATCAAGCAGGGACTCACACACTTCAAATACCTGTTTCTGATTTCCCTACAGGAACTTATTTTTTGACTATTTCGTCAGCCAATCAAACAAAAACAGAAAAAATAATCATTAATAAATAGAATGCCATGAAACAGTTACTATTATCCATATTATTTACAATACTTTTTGTTGCGTGTGATAAAAATTCTGAACCTGATTTGACTAAAATTAGAATTAAGGAAAGACCTTGTGAAATGCTTGAATATGTTGGAAAAATCGGTATAGATTTTGACTCGGCATTAGATTCCCTTCAAAAACGAAAAAATATTTCTTCAGAAACAACCAAAGTACTATTAGAAGTTTTATTTGATTTTGACAATAGACAATTCTATGGTATAGTGTATGAAGATTGTGGTATGTACGCAGACGTACTTGATACAAAAGGGAACTATTATTTACGATCATGGTATTGTCCAGACTAAAAATAATAGTTGCACGAACCGCTAACAACAACAAAACTATTTTATTATGAACAAATCTATCCTTTTTATCTTTTTTTGTGCGCTCATTTGTGGAGTGAACGCGCAAACACTGCCTAATTATTGGAATCTCAATGGAAATGGTGGAACTTCGGCATCTAATTTTTTAGGGAGTATGGATAAAAATGGAAAGGATTTAAGTTTTGGGACTGCCTATATTGGATTTAACGCAACCCGTAATAATGGCAGTTGGACATTAACAGGTAAACGAAGTAGAACAATATATTGTCAAAAACCAACACCTCCCCAATGTGCCTTCTGCAGCAGAAGTTGAAGCAAATGGCGTTAATCTTGGCGAAATGAATGCTTTACTTTTACAAAAAGTGGAAGAACTTACTTTATATATCATCCAATTGGAAAAGCGCCTTGATGAACTTGAACTCAAGAAAGGAGACAAATGATGAAAAAACCAATCTTTCTTATTATTAGCTTGTTTGTATTGATTATTATTGGCTTAACCGGATGTGAAAAGGATAAGTACGATTACACCATTAAAGGAAAATGGAAATTTCAGAGTGCTTTAATTTTAATGGGTGATGGTAAGTATTTACAGGGATACACAATAACAATTGATTCCTTGAAAAATGATATTATTTACGAGTTTCAAAAGAATAATATACTAATTGTTACAAGTTCTATATCAGAAAATCTGCAAACAAACGCATATTTTTATAAATGTAAAAAAAGATCTGTTTTTTGCGGTTCGCTAGATTATGACGATATAGAAATTAAAATTGGCAAAAATATTTACTATGGTTCTGTTAGTCAAAAATATGAAAGAATATCATTATTTAGTGGGGTTAAACCTCAAAAACCAATCGATGAAATAGATTTAATACTCATAGAACAAGACTCTCTGGCTTTTTGGCAAAAAGAATTTATAAAATTAAAATAATCGAATTATGAAAAAACCAATCTTTCTTATTATTAGCTTGTTTGCATTGATTATTATTGGCTTAACCGGATGTGAAAAGGATTTCTATAAAGATCGAATTATTGGAAAGTGGAAATTAGATAAAGTTATTTTTTGCGATACAACAATAATAGATGGACACTACCAACAGTTTGAAATAGATTGCTTGGAGAATAGTATTATTTACGAGTTTAAGAAAAATAACAAATTAATCATTACGAATTCAATATTAGGTAATTTGCAGATAACAAAATATTCATATAAGTGTGATAAAATTCCTGGCACCTGGTGTTACACTGAACCAGTAGTTCTACAAATTACAATTGATAAGGAAACCTATTACTACACCCAGTACCCTGAAGATCAATTATCAATAAGTGGAGAATCTATCAACCACATATTTGACGAAACGGACTCGGTGATTATTAAACAAGAAAATCTTCAGATTTGGAGAAAAAAATTTACAAAATTAAAATAATTGAATTATGAAAAAAACACTAATATTATTATCCTTATCGTTTTTTGCTGTTTTTTCAGTATTTGGGCAAAAAAGCGCATTACATAATGAAATACTGCAAGCAAAAGAATTGAATGTTACTTTCGAAAATGCTGTTCTTTACGAGGCAAGCACAGAAATGAACGTGTTGAACCATTTTATTAACCCCAATGAGATCTCCTTTTTGGGAAATATCTCCGTTGACGTAAAAAATAATGATATTAAAGCCATGAACTTGGTGTTGTCTCTAAAAAATAAAAATCTAACGTTGGAATTGGTGGAGGCTCCCGAATATTTTTATGAGTATGAGATAAGAGATGAAAATGGAGTAACGTTTCCTGTAAATAGAGATATTAAACATTACCGTGGTATAGTAAAAAATGACTACAATAGTGTTGTTGCGATTACTATTTGCGAAGATGAAATAATGGGACTTATTTGCACAGAGGAGGGAAACTTTAATATTGCAAAAGACAGCGCATCGGGAAAACATATCTTCTATAATGAAACCAATCTTAAAGAAAAAACTGATCCGGTTTACAACCCGCCAGTGGATAATAACTCTGTTTCCTACGACCCTGAAGTTTTATTAAGAGAGCGAACTGTTTTCAATGAAGATGGCAGGATGATTATTGACCCCGCCTTGAATAAAATTGTTAAAATTTACGTGGAAACCCGATACAATATTTATATAAGGCATGGGAGTTCTGTTAAAAATGTAGAGAAAAATATTCTTGGTATGTTCAATCAAGTGGCAGCCCTTTTTCTAAATGAGGATCTCCACGTGGGGGTTTTATGTTTGTGCATTCATCGAAGCGCTGACCCTTATCCATATAATGGTAAGCCATGCACTATGTTAAAAAAGTTTCAACAAGAAACAACTTCTATCATGGGCGCAAACCTCGGCATATTACTATCATACAGAGTTGGCGGTTCAGATCAATACAAGGGTGGTTGTTCAGCCTTAGATGGACTTTGTACACCAACAATAACTGATAAGTTGGCAGCTGTTAATATGGATAAACAGTATGAAACAGTTCCTGTTTATAGCACATCCATACATCTTATAACACACGAAATGGGACATTTGCTTGGCTCTTATGATACCCATGCTTGTGTTTGGCATAATGTTAACGACTGTGCGCCCTTAGATGGTTGCAATGTTCCAGATGAAGAATTTTATGTTCCATATGGAAATGTATGTAAGATTTGTAATCCCCATTTCCCTTTCGAACTTTATCCACCTAAGTGTGGCACAATTATGAGCTATTGTCATTTACCGGCTGTACCTGGTTATGATCGGCCTGGTGTACAATTTGTTAATGGTTTTGGACCGCAGCCTGGCAATGTAATTCGGGAGAGTGTAAGGAAAGCTACTTGTTTGGAATGCTTAACCCCGGAAAATATTACCAACCAAACTATAACAAATAACTGTACTATCATTGGCTGTGAAAGGCTCAATTTTCAAAATGTTACAATTACTAATAATGCTACGGTTCAAATTTTTGCAGGAGGAGAAGTACGTCTAAAATCAGGTTTTCATGCAACTGCCGGTACCAATGTAAGAATACGTGTAGGCAGTTCTTTTAAAGACAAAGCACCCCAAAGCAGTATGGTATTCATAAACAACAACACTCCATTTGAAGAACCTGATTTGCAAAACGTAGAAACGAATAATGCTGATATTGAAACCAATCCCTCTTTTTCCATTATCCCTAACCCCAACCCCGGCACTTTCAAATTAGAAACCAACTTCTTACTATCAGATATTGCCAATCTCAAAATTGTAAATCTATTTGGTGTTTCCGTTTATGAAACCAAAAACCAAACTTCAAACACTGTTCAACTTCAAAATGCTGCCCCAGGGCAATATTTTGTGGTGATGATTTTAAAGGATGGTACGGTGCTAACGCAGAAGATGGTGGTGCAGCGGTAAGAAGCCTAATCTTATCTAATTTAATATTTTTGTCAGCAATTAATCAATAACTTATTAATCTTAGAAAAACAGTAAATTATGAAAAAGAAAGTTTTATTTTTTGCATTAACAAGCATTTTATTATCCATATTATTTACAATACTTTTTGTTGCGTGTGATAAAAATTCTGAACCTGATTTGACTAAAATTAGAATTAAGGAAAGACCTTGTGAAATGCTTGAATATGTTGGAAAAATAGGTATAGATTTTGACTCGGCATTAGATTCCCAAAAAAAAAGAAAAAATATTTCTTCAGAAACAACCAAAGTACTATTAGAAGTTTTATTTGATTTTGACAATAGACAATTCTATGGTATAGTGTATGAAGATTGTGGTATGTACGCAGACGTACTTGA
>JAITUN010000106.1 GCA_031286285.1 Bacteroidales bacterium
CGCGTCGAAACCGTTTTCATATAATAAAGCGTATTGACCTGTGCCGAAACGGCTGCTGTCATCGCAAAGAAAACGAATAATATAAGGGTTTTTATTGCTATTTTTTTCATGGCTATTCTGTTTTAAAAATTTAATTTAACATCACCCTCTATGTAGAGCATTATTTTGAATTTCAAAAAGTCGGACGGCAACACGTGAATGTTTTCGGGATTTTCCATTGTTCCTTTGATTATCATAGATTTGATATTTTGTGCTGCTTTCCAGTCCGTTTTGTCAAATTTGATATACATGGTACCGAGTCTTTCTTTTTGAGTAACATTACTTGTAAATCCTTGCATCTGTACTGACCTCAGATCTGCTTTGTTTAGATTCGATTTGCGGGCAGCGAGCTCGGTTATAGGTTGATCCTTTTCGTTGAGAAAAATAAATTCCGTCACGCCACCCACAGGCATTTTGTTAGTGTACTCAATAGTAATCTGAATGAAGTTAATGTAGTCTTCGTAACCTTCATAATCTTCTTTGTAAGACGCCAAATCCATCGAAAGCGTGTCTCTGAATATTATTCTACTGTCTTTGTCAAACGACAACGGAAGCATAGCAGTCATATCTGCTAATATGTCGTTATTACCTTGTGCAGTGTGCGAATAATCATAAACCACGAAGTCAGGACCTACGCCTGTTTTTGGATCGCCGATTCTGAAAACTTCATTCGTCTTGGCATTTATACGGTCAAAACGCCGGGTAACAGTTTTGTTTTCCGAAACAGAAATGGAGACACTTGGGCTTCCGTTAAAATCAAACGGAATATCAGAATAACTCTCTTTCTTGCCTCGAATGGAATTAATGTCAAATGTTAACGGAGTACTCCCTTTGTTTTCCACTTTACAGTTGAAAATAGGGTTAGAGAAATACAATACACTGCCTTCTTCAACATCCCGAAAGACATTAATAGGTAGCGTTCCGGAGTTGCTGGCTCCGGGGGCTCCCGAAAACTCCAACTCTCTGTAATAGCGCAAGAACAACGTGTCACCTTCAGCCACGATGTCTTCACCAAAATTGGCTTTTTTCGCAATGTCCAGCGCAGAGTACTTAATAGTGCCGAGCGGAAAGTCCAGCTTCATGTCCTTTACCACATTTTCATCACTGATATTGTCCATATCATAGTCTTTGTCAATACAAGAACTAAACAATAGACCAATCAGCAACAACGGGATTGCCCATCTTTTTTTGAGTAAATCTTTGTCCATAGAAATCTTTTTTAATGAATATTTAATAAATAATTAACGATTAATAAACCACTGCAAAGTAAAACAATATATTTGATATAACCAAATAATTTTTGAGATAAAAAAATAAAAAGAATATGAAAAATACATTTGGGTCATAATTTTTTAAAAAATAATGTATATTTGCATCGTTTTTTAATTCACATAATAGTAATCATAAAATTCAAAAGAAATGAGATCAAAAGTAACAATGTTTATTTCAGTAGTATGTCTTGCTCTTTTTTTTTTTTGTTTTGGTGGTGGTAGCGATACTAAAACCATTAAAAATGACAAGTTGTATCCTTTTTTATTAAGCGGGATTTACGACGTATATGGCTATGGGGGACAAGATAAGTTTTTTAAGATGTTTTCTGAAGGGATGAATGCAAAACCGGGAGGACGGACGTTTTTAACAGAACTTAACGAAGCATACGAAGAGTTGTTTATTTTTCCGTATGAAGACGACAGGTCTGGTACACGTAGAGAATTGTCAAACTCGTGGGGTATTGAAAGCAAAGAAGATTTTTTGGAAACGGCGGACTTCCTTCTCACCGAAGGACACCAACAAGCATACGAGTTTTGTCGTAAAGTATTAGATGAAAATGGCGGGGAACAAGCCGACATCAATAATATAGATCTCAAGAAATATGCTTCGGAATATGATGGACGCCTTGGAAAAATAAAAAATATAAAATTTGTTAAAGAAAATTATAATAATTTTTCGCCGGCAGGAATTAAAGCATGGGATATTGCACGCTATGTCAATAATGTAAATATAGCATACTGCGCAGAATATATTACAGAAGAAGAAGCACATCAATTGGTTGCAAAAGCGCTCATCGAAGCACAAAAATATTATCAGGATTGGAACGAATATTGGAGTGATTTCAACTTGGGACGCTATTTTTGGGGTGGTGATGATGATCCTGCCTTTACGAAAATTGCTAACGCACTGACGGATAAAGAAAATGCCTACAGCATTTATCATTATATGCCATTGAAGTAATTGTATCCTGCTATTTTAAAAACGGATGATACTCGCCTTTTTTCCCTATGGGTGCGGCATTGCGGATGGTATAAACCGTTTCGATGGCTAAACGGGCATCTTCAACTCCGAAGCCGCCGCCATTGAGAATGTGTTGATAGCTTTTTGTATGCAGGTCGGCAAAACCGGCGCTGAATTCTATGGATTGCTCCTTGTCGATAGTGATAGAGCGATACATTCGTTGCCCTTTTGCTTTGATAAAATCGGGGATGTCTTCATAGTCAATGCTCATAAACCATTTTACACGAGCGTGTTTCAGGACAAGAAGTCCTGCCGCCTTATGCGGCTGGCTCAAATGGACAATGTTTTCTTTTACTTCCCCGAAAAGAAATGAAAGCATATCGAAAAAATGTATTCCGATGTTGGTTACCACGCCTCCCGACTTTTCTATGGTTCCTTTCCATGAACGGTC
>JAITUN010000127.1 GCA_031286285.1 Bacteroidales bacterium
TAACGGGATTGCTATTGGATAGTTTGATATGGGTTTCAAAATCTAAAGTATTTCCGGGATAATCATCGTTAATAGTAAAATTTGTTTTTGTAAAGGTTGCGGAGTATCCTCTTAGTGAAAGCGCCACAGGGTCAATTTTTACAGCAACGGTATTGTTTACAAATGAAGCGTTTTCTGCATTAATCATACCTCCATTTGTAGAATAAATCCCGCACACAGCATTTTCAATAGTACCACCGTTCTTCACCTGCACATAACCTTGATAATTGGTTTCCAAGTTATTAATGCCATCGCCCTGAACGGTAATGCCTTGCCACATATTGCCGCCGCAGGCATTAGTGAGTGTTCCGCCATCTATGATAAGTTTCCCACCGGGCTGGATGGTAATTATAGTATTATCGTTGCTACTTATTGTGCCAAAATTAGTTAAACTTGCTTTAGTCCGTAAGTCAATAGGAACAGATAGTAATTGATTGTTCCCATCCCAGGAGGTTGAAGCGTTGGACGCAACAATTCCTTTGTTTGTATCTAAAGGAACATTGCTTGAAAATGTGCACCCTGTTACATTTACTTTGCCGCAGCCATCCATTTTGAGGAACGCATCAAAATTATTGCCAAAGAAATTGCTATTCAAAACGAACTCTGTATTAACAAATGTGCCTGATGTTCCAGTTTGTCCGACAGCTAACGACTCAAACTTAATGCATAACTTGTTATTAAGAAAATGAGCATCTGTTGTACTTACAATACCGCCTCCTTGAACAGTGATACCATATTCGGCGTTAATAATTGAACTCTCGTTAATTTGAAGGTACCCTTGATATTGTTGTTGAATGGGTTGGTTGAGATCGCCCATTACGGAGATTCCTTTCCACATTTCATTAGTAGTGGTATTCATAAGATAACTATCTTCAATAATGAGCTTTCCGCCGGGAAGTATAATAATAGATGCACTATTATCAAAATGCACAATACCATTGATCGTTAATGTTACTCCACAAGGAATAATAGTTGTGCCTTTAGCACGTACATAACTTTTCCATATTGTATTTTGAGTAATCAGTCCTTCTCCTTGGGGTGGTTGATGGTAAAGCAGTCCATGTTCTCTAAAACGATCTATTATATGACATAAATGAGCTCCATTGTACAAATTTATATCTGCTTGTATGAATGCAGCTGCTCCATCTCTCAAATATGGTGAGTAGCCCCAAATCAGATGAGACTCCAAAAACAATTTATCAGTGATGTCTCGTCCAATATCTCCCCAAATTTTCATAAGTGCCGAACTCCATATCTGGCCGCCAATATGTCCAAATACGTAATTATCAGGATAAATCCAATCTAAGTCTGTTCTGCGCGGAAATAGTGGATCATCCATATGAAACCACACCCATAATGCTTCCCAATAGTTTGGATTAATAGATCTCTTGTAAGAAGTTGCCCAGTAATCGGAAGAACCTTCTTGCAATGTGGCAGTTTCACTTTCATAAGCCATTCCAGTTGGTGTAAAGTTATCCTGAATAATATGAGCATATTCGTGCCAAATATAATCAGAATCTTCGGCAGTGGGAACGAAATTTTTTGTTGTACTTCCAAAAGGGCTTCCAAAAGCAATGTAATTGTCAATAGAATTGACGTATGCATCACGTATTCCCCAATAACCATGGGGATCTGTTCTTAGGTGTTTTAATCCATTCGGAATGATATAACCTAATTCTAAAATCCGTCTTGCTGCTAAGTCAATATGATAATAACACATTACAGCTGCAAATTCTTCTTGATTTCTTGCATAATGAAAATTAAGAGAAGGTAATTCCGGTATATTATGTCCGTATGGAGGTTCTATATCTTCTACTATACAATAAGGCCCTTTTAATTTATAAAGACCATTTTCGCATGTTAAATCTTTTAAAGTTACTTGAATTAACTGTCCATCCAAACAAGAATTAGTTGCACCATTATTATGTACAAAACAATTATTATGTCCATAAGACACATTTGCACTGACAAGAGGGTTGGGAATAAAAACTGTACCACTACCATTTGCATTTCTCCTAATATCTTCTACATGAATAATCCGTTCATTTTCTGCATTAATAAATATTTGCCAGCTTCCCACAGGATTCATAGAATTAATATTTATTTTCCAAGCTAATTCTAAACCACTATCTATGCTTTCAAAATATACAAGTTCTGTTTTAGGTTCACCAAAAATATCGCTTTTAATATTCAGATATTCTTTTGCCACTATGAAAGCAGTATTTTTTGAGATAGATGGGATACTGTTGACTTCTCCATATTTTGCAACATTTCTAAATTCGTTTAACGTATAGGTAATAATACCTTTTTTATTGATGAAAACAATAAAATTGGTAGCAAAAACAGATATATCATTCACAGATTGACTAAAATATACATATTTCCCAGCAGGAGATTCAACAATTCCTGTAATTTTTATATCTTTCAGATTATTACTTAATCCATATAACTCTCGTTTCGTATGCAAATAATTTAAAGCTATGGCTTCTGTATCTTCTGCTTCCACTTTAAAATATTCGTTTCTATTAACACGCAATACTTTTGTCTCCTTGTCAATTTTCCCTTTTTGTTCATCAAAAATAAACTCTACAAGCTTAAGATTTAATTTTTCAAACATAGACGATTCTATAGACTTTTGTGCATTAGCAATAATAATTATCAATAAGAGAAACATTAAGATCCTAATTTTTTTCATATTCTATTTTTTTTGATAATAATAAAAAAAACCATCCATTCCACCATTCCAAAAACACAAAGTATTATTATTTTGTATTCCCGCCAAAGGATCACCAAAATAGAAAATCCACACATTTTCGCTTAAAGGAGATGTCAAATGAGGTAATATAAGCTTTATTTTCCCATAATAGGATCCTTGAAGTATCTCTATTTGAAAATTACCCATACTAAATAAGGTGTCATCTACAATAACTTCATAATTTATTGAAGCATCTTCATTTTGAGTCAATATTTTTACGATAGACTTAAATTCATTAGGTGTTGTAACCCCATTGGCTCCACCATACGTTTTTATCCAACTCCATTCTCCTTTTAAAGTGTCCATAATGCAATAGCAAAAATTATCTATTAAGATTCTCCATACTACCAAGTCTTTTGGTCCCTCATCGTTTTTTGTATTTATCTCTAATACACTTCCATTACTCTCTTTCACAATCAAATATTTGCCGTTTGTTTCCTCAGTAAAGTTCACATAATAGACCCAACAAGAGTAAGCCAATTTCAGTTTCTCACCGGTAGAAGTAAGTACTTCAAATCCGGTTTGCACATCTTCATGGGCATAAAGGGTAAATGGAATCGTAATTCCGCTCAAGTGTTCCGTTACTTT
>JAITUN010000136.1 GCA_031286285.1 Bacteroidales bacterium
CCTTCCATGTTTTCACATAACCGCCAGTTTAGCACCTTGCGGCTATAGCCGTCAAGAATACTAAGAAAATAATAAAACGCTCCGCCTATCTTGATATACGAAAAATCAATATGCCATTGTTCGTGGACCGTCTTAGGTTGGTCAAAACCTTGCTTTTTCATCTCTTGCGCTTCTATCCACTTTTTACCCAAATTATGGCGTTTAATGACGTTGTAGACGCTACTACAGCTCACAAACGCTATGTTTTTGTCAATCATCTCATAGCACAGTATACGGTAGCCCTTAAGCGAGTTTTCAATGATATACGCAATTATTGCTCTTTCCTCTTCGGGGGTCAGGTAATAATTCTTAGGGATATTGTTATTATGTTTTGTTTCAACCCCGCGCCGCTCTATCCATTCATACCATGTCCTGCGTGAAATACCGGCATGACATAAAATAAAGTCCAACGGCAGACCTGTTCTGGTTTTAAGCTTGGATATTTCTGTCTCAATAATCGTTCTTGATTGAAGACTCATTTTTGCCGTCCCTATAGTTGCCCAGAGTAATTTTTTTTTAGTTCAAGAAGCTCTCCGGCAAGTTCAGCTATAATCTCATCTTTATGTTTTATCTTGTTTTCAAGCGCTGCTATTTTCCGGTCTTTGGCTTTGCTGCTGATATCGTTCCTTGTTGTCTTAAAACCCTGGACTCCCATCTCCAAATGCTGCTTCCGCCATTTGAAAATATTATTCGGATGGATACCGTACTGTTCCGCCACCTGACTTATCGTCTTTCCGTTTTCCTGCATTTCTCTGAGAACATTCATTTTCTCTTCGGCAGTATACCTTTTTCTTTTGCTCATTTTTTTCCTCCTGAGCTAGTATACCACCTTATTTACTTGAGGCTAAATGTGCAAGTTCAGCGTGGGTGGGACAAACTCAATTCCACCAAAATTACCATCCAATAAATTTCCCTTAGATTCTATATTTACAATATTATTAAAACCTAATTTAACCCAAAATTTTAGAGCCATTGTGTTTCTTATAGAACAATGTAAATGAATTTTCTTAAATTTCATAGACACAAATATTCCAATTAATTCATTAATAACTTCTTTTCCAAAATTATATTTTCGATATTCCTCTTTTATGTAAATAGAGCATAAATAAGCAATATCTTTCCTCTGATATTCAAGATAAAAATCAACAAAACCAATTAATTCATTATTATGGTGAATACAGTAAAAAATAGTAATTTTCTTTTTTACCATCAGGTGGAATATCACCATTAGTAAGACATTCTTTTATTGAAAGTGTATGATTTTCTTCACATTTTGGATCAAATGAAAAATACTCAATACATTCTTTTTCAATAGTTTCAAGTTCTACTAAATCATCTAAATTTGCTAATGTCACAATTAATCTTTTTGTTTTAAATTGATCCAATTAATAACCCACCCTTCGTATTTATTAATCATAAAATTGTTTTGTCCAAGAGAATTTCTCCACTTTTACCATATTTCATATTTTCATAAAATTTTACTGTTTTTCCATTATTTTTATTTGTGATAATATGAAAATGGAAAATATTTTTTAATAATGCTTCCTTTTCCATGAATTTTATTAATGATTTTCCTATACCTTTCTGCCTATATTCTTCTTTTACAAACAAGGCTTCTATATCAAGTCTACATTTATTGTAACAAATTGACCTAATAACTCACCTTACGCAAAGACCATATTTTGAGAGTTTTCCCATAACGCCTGAAATTCGTGCAAGGCTGTTTTTAATGAAGCCATATAAATCTTTGTCTTCAATGAAAAATGGTTGGTCTTTGTGACATGTTTCAATTTCTCAAGTTTAACATAAGCATATATCGCAGAAAATATATGATTGCCCTGTGTCCTTTCTGTATGCGCCGGTGATTTTCCAATTGACGCATTTTGTTTTAAACTTTTGTGATACTCCTCAACACCCCACCGTTTCTTGTAGAGCGTGATAAACTGGTCATCTGATAAGGTAAAATCATTCGATACAAGAAAGCGTTCGCCCTTTGTTCCATCCTTGTTTTTAAAGACTTGTTTGAATAAAAAAACAGAAAATTCTAAATCCTTTATCCAAACTCTTACAGGCTCTCCTTCCGGTATTGCTGCTTGATCTAATCTTTCAAATTCACCTCTATTTCTTTCCTTCACACCAAGCGCTATGTTACGGTTGTCTTTAAGCTCAAATATAAATACCTTTTTCCTTTTTGCAATAAACCTCATGTTTTCTGAGGAAGAATACCAGGAATCTGCCAGTATATACTTGAACTTAACCTGATTTTGAATATGGCGCTTTATCATTTCCTGCATCATCTCATTTTTTGTTATAGGGCTTCTTCGCTTCTTTTCACCGCTTTTTTCATCTATGTACTCTTCGGTTTTAGCTATTATTCTATAGCTTATTGGCAGCCGCACATTTTGATCTAACTTTTCGCAACTGTAAATAGCGCTTAATAAATTAATTCCTTTTACAGCCTTGCCTTCCTTCGTGTCAAAATGCCAGCATATTATCTCATTCTCATCCATGTAAGGTTTTTCTATTACAGTGTCATCAAATATAAGGCATGCGTTGCCATCTTCGAATGCTCTTATTAGTTTTTTAGTTTTTTTCCAGAGTGTCTTCTCATCAAATATTTCAGATGATAAAAACCTGGTTATTTTATCATGACTTATCTCTTCGTCTAACAGTTTTGATAATCCTGTCGCTGTTGTTTGCTTTGTACTATACAAAAGATAGTCGCTGTATAATTCTAATATCTCCCTTCCCATTGTTTAAATATAGCATTTTTTTAGGCTTTTGCGTAAGGTGAGTTTTTAAATATTATGCAAGTATTCAAAACACTTCAAAATAATGGCACATAACGTTCTAGGTATACGACGATTTACGGTTGCGAATAAGGGCTTTGCGTAGCAAAGACTAGCAACCGTAAATTGTGGGTGGAATGAGCCGTGGGAACGAAGTGACCTAGGCGAATGAAACCCCGGAGGCGGTGCGAAGTCACCGCCGGAGCGTATACCGTTTGTTATGTGCTGGTTTTGCTTTTGTCATTTCACCACATAGTTTAACAGATTTTTTGAAAACAACTAAGATTTCTCTTTTTAATACAATTCAACCATTTAATAATGAATTTCCACTTTTTAAAGTGTTTAATTAATTTTTGTCAGCGAACACAGAATAAATTGATGGCAGCAAAATATTAATGAAATTTATTAAGTATACAACACAGAATGATTTAATGCCAATTGAATGTTTTGGAATCGTACCGGCAGTTAAATAATTTAAAAATAATTTATTATCTTCTTCTCACATTGATATCTAATCTTTGTGGGGGATGATTAGTATGAGGTGC
>JAITUN010000172.1 GCA_031286285.1 Bacteroidales bacterium
TAAGTTTGTCGGGCGCCGATACACAAGCCAACAGAATATCGAAACGCAAATAGTTCTCCTTATTTTTAAGTTTTATGGAACTATTTTGGGGCAACAACGTCCATTCCGAATTTTTATCCGCAAAATAGATGGCAGCCAAGTAGGGCTTTTGCGCCACAATGGGCGGCAGCTTCATAAGTTGCTCCGGATGAAAACGAATCACTTTGTCGCCTCCGGCTACCCAAACAAAACCGGTTTTGTCAATAGTTGCTGCATTTTGCACACAACCTGCAAAATCGAAACCATCGTAATAATCAAAAGTGCTAATATTAATAGTTCCATCGCGCTGAAAGGCTTTCAAATCAAGAATATGAAGCACGCTTTGCGAGAGCCAGATAATATATTTATCATGATAATTTAAAACGAAAAGCACCTCATCTTCGGTTATTTGGCAGTCATTCCCTTGCTTGTCTTCTGCAAAAAGTCCGTCGGTTGTTCCTTTCCATAAGATACCCTTTTGGTCTAAAGCCATTGCTATCAGTCCGGTGTAAGAGCGGGAATTCGTATCAGTTGTAAAAATATTTTTTTTCTCATCAAACAAAGCTTCGCCATAATAAGTACCTATACGTAAATTAGCGTTTCCATCTCTGCAAATAGACATAATAGCCATAGCGCCAAAAGGATAGGAAGACAGTTTTCCATCTTTGTCTACATTATTCAACGTAATACAGGTGTCTGACTCTCCCCCGAAAAATGTGATCTCATTTTCGGCATCATGATAAACAGCAAGTGAAAATCCGGTTAGAATCGCCTCCAATCTGTTGGGACTCTTTTTTCGGGGATCAAAAACGGCAACCCCTTGGTCGAAAGGGAGAAAAACACTCCCGTGACTATCTTCACAACTACTCATATATCCATTAACAGAAGGAATATTTTTTTGATGGTGAAAGACTTGAGCCTGAAAAAGAGTTCCACGCTCATCTGCACGCCAAAATCCATAGTCGAAAGAGGAAAACCAAACATTGTTGCGCGAATCCTTCACTACTCCCCAAATATTATCATTGCGCCCCAAACCCAACTTGTAGGATTCAAAAAAGGCTCTTGAACATTTCACAATTCCATCTTCTGTTGAAAACCAATAATTTCCGTCTCTATCAACCCAAATATCATTTACCATATCCATTTCCAATGGAAAGGGTAACAATTTTCGTTCATTCATATCCAAAATAGAAATAGTTTTTTGGTTGGACACCAAATAACGTTCTGATCCAAAAGCTTCTACACATAAAAAATGAAAAGGATATTTATCAATATAATCTAACCGTAGCATATCATTTTCAATAAAACAGCGATAATAATAGGACCCCGATGAGGCTCCTGATTTCGTTACAAACCCAAAAATATCATTATGACTTGTTTTTTGAATATCTATAGTGGAATCATCTTTTTCCATGCGAGTCTTGTAGATCATATTTAGTTTATTATCACTCAAACGATAAAGTTTGAGTTGTCCGTCATCAATGATGCGTTCAACAGCATATATTTTTTTATCTGAAAGAACAGGATACAAGTAAGGTAAATTCTCTTCTACTATTGTGAAACATTTGTTTTGCAAATCAAATTGAAAAAGAGCGTATTGTAACACATTGGTTTGCGCCTCTCGTCTAAGATTAAACAGATATAGATGATGTTCCACTACTTTATGTTCAAACCCTGAATAAAAATAGTTATCAGGGAAAGGAAAATATTCAATGGTTTTGTCTGGATAGATAAACAGAATACTGTTCATAGACACCAAATAGACTGTTGTTTCGTATTGACCAATGACTGTTATTTGCGAGTTTACCTGCATATTTTTCCGGTTCCAATTTTCAAACCGGCTGCCGTCGAAGCGGTTCACTTCTCCGTTGTTGGTAGCAAACCACATATAGCCGTACGAATCTTGAAAAGAGGTAATAATTTGCGATTGTGATAATCCATCTTTTACCCCGAAATACCTATAGGAGTAGGAGTGTTCCCACGATTGAGAATTGACAATTGAGAATTGACAATTGAGAATGAGGATGATTGATAGTAATAGTTTTTTCATAATCGTTTTATTATGTTACCACCATTATTGTTACAGTGGTTGCAAAAATACATTTTTCCTCTTTTCTTTCTAAATAATCATTTTTTTTTCCATTCAGTCCAATAATTCTACCATTCAGTCCAATCTCGATTTTTTGTAAAAAAATAAATTTTACGTTTGCTGCGTGAAATTTTTTTATGGGTAAAAGTGGGTGGAAAAATAAATTATTTTTTAATCAAAAAAAAAATGAAAATAATTACAATTGGAAGAAGCTCTGATAACAACATTATAATCAATGACAGTTGCGTATCACGACATCATTGCAAAATAATTCTCGAAAACGGACAATTCCGTATTTTAGATAATGGATCTACTTGTGGCATATATGTTAATGGTAAAAAAATCAACGGAGATTTTTTTCTCAAACCAAATGATACAGTACGTATTGGAAATACTACTTTGCCATGGAGAAACTATTTTCCTAATACTATATCTGAACAATCCGAAAGTTTTAAAAAAGAAATACCTAATATTCAAAAAAACCTCAGCATAAAAAAAAGGGGATTTATTGTTGTTAACAGAAATATTAAAATCAGAGAGGAAGTTTGTCAGTATCTCCCTTGCTGTAAGTGTGGCAGAAAAATCCATATTAGTAACAAAACATGCGTCTGTTTTGAAGAAGACCCTTTCTATTTTAAACAGTATTATAAAATTTCAGGTGCTTGGATTATGTTTATAATAATGTTGTCTGCGCTTTTATTTCTTGGTCATTTATATACAATTATGGGTACTCATTGGGCGCCGCCATTCATTGCAGGTGCCCCATGTGCAATTCTTTTGTTTCTTGTTCAGTTTTTTTCAAAAAAAAAGAGAGAAAAATTCAGAGTAGAGATTGAGAAAAAATATGTTTTAAATAATGAAGAGTATGAGGCATGGAATTACTATTTGAAATCCATTGATAAAGAAGTAATTTTTTAAAATAAAATAATGAGAGAAAACTTAAACAAATAATTATGCCCCTCGAACAAAACACCCTCTTCCACAAACGTTACCTCCTTATTAAGTTGCTCGGTCGCGCCGACAGCACGCCCGTCTCCCGCAGCAATAACGGTGGCTTCCGCCTTGTCTTAGTTCCATAAAAATGTCTGAACTGTGATTTATGTGATTAGTATGATTAATATGATTTATAATTAGATACAAATGAGATTAATACCACCTTTCCCGCAGGGAAAACACT
>JAITUN010000232.1 GCA_031286285.1 Bacteroidales bacterium
CTTTATAATATTCCTTAATCGACCTTTTGGCAATACCGTCAATTAATATAAGATGAAGCATGGAAGCAGTATCGACAACTTCCAACTCTTGCCAATTAGAGCTTTCCTGCCATTTTTCCAAAAGAAGTTGGTAATAATATTCTCTTACTCTTTCATCGTTAAAATTTTGCGCAAAAGAGATATTGGCCAAAATAACCAAAAACAGTATTAAACGTTTTTTCATGGGTTCCTCCGTTCTGATATTTTGACTGCTTAACTTAAGCCGATAGCCGCATTCAGCGATTTATATTCAAAAAACATTACCATAATTTTTCTATTTTTAAGACCCGCCCGTCTTTTTTCAAAATTAAAACTTGCAAAGGCGGGGGACATAAATGCCACATTGGAGTATTTTGCATTAGTCGTAGTCGTCCTCTATTATATGCAAAAACATAATTATCTAAACAACGTTGCTGGCGTTCTTTATCACTCTTTATTGTTGGCAAAAGGGACACCTCCTGTACATCCCAATTGTCGTAATTAATATCAAAAATAAAAAAATCTTCCTCTGCAAAAGGAGTCATTTTAACACCATAACACTTTTCAGCCGCTTCAGTGGCTATAGAAATGGCTGTAATAGAATCGATTTCCTTATTATCGCTACTGAGCATGTTTGGCCACCGTGGCTCCCATGAGGAAAGACACGGTATGATAATATCAATATCCAAAATTGGGACCAATGATATATATGCCTTGCCGCGCATGTATTGTTCTTCCACTGGTAAATTAGGCTCTACTTCATCTTTGTAAATTGATAAAACATTTCTGTTTATTCTCGATATTAAAAGCCACATTTGTTTGTTATCCGGTAATTTGTACATAAGCGCTAACGCATATTCTTGTTGTTCACCATGGATGCTAAAAAAACATATAAGCTCTCTTGAGTTATGATATCCTTTAGTTGCCTTGCGGGCAATACCAGCAATTAATTCAAGAGCAAGCATAGAAGTCGTATCTACTATTTCCAAGTCTTGCCAATTAGCGCTTTCTTGCCATTTTTCCAAAAGAAGTTGGTAATAATGTTCTCTTACTCTATCATCGCCAAAGTTTTGCGCGAAAGAGATATTGGCTAAAATAACCAAAAACAGTATTAAACGTTTTTTCATGGGTTCCTCCGTTCTGATATTTTGATTGTTCTCTGTCTGCCATTAAAAATATTGTCTTTTAATACTCTAATTTCAACTTTAGTATTACCAATATTCCTAAGGCGATTTTCAATATTTCGAATTTCAAAAGCATTAAATAATCCAGGGTCATACTCGTCCACTATCTCATATTCGTACTCTCTGTTAATTGGATGAGTTGGAAGGCTAGGACCCATTAAACCTACAGGCCTATCCTTGAGAGGCTCTTCATGCATACTAAGGGGATCGGTTCTCCAAAATATTTCATCACTATAAACATTTTTCATATAAAGAGGCACTTTATTCTCAAAAGAGCTACGATAATCGGTACCTGAAAAAAAGAAATCTTTATCAATAACGTGTGTATGTATAAACGCGACAGTATCCCCTTTTGTTCTTTCACGACTTTTTAACGCATCAACGTATTTCTCCGTCCCGTATATCATAGTTTCTATATCCAAATAACAGCGTTCATTGTGCCTGTTTTTATATATGGCTACAGATATTTCGCAATAATAATATTTAGATATTTCGTTTATGGCTTTAAGCCCTTCTATTGCTATTTTATCCATGCTTAAAGACGGTCTTGTTAGGTTCATATTTTGTTCGTTTATATCTTTAATAATTCTTAATGTTTTTTCAAATAATGGATCAGAAAATCTATTGCTACCTCCTACTCGCCTCATTTCCGATGTGTTAGTTTGCTCATCGGTCACAGTTTCCGCATGAATAAAACAGAAATGTTTGCCCGGAGGTATGATTTCTCCGGAGATATCGTATTCTAATTCATTTATTTTATTAGTTAGTATAGTATTATTCAGCTCAAGAATCTTTTCTTCGGCAGTGGAACCACTTGTACCTAAGGCGGAGCTTATATTTCTGATTTTATCGTCTGTTAACGCGTAGTATAGCCATGGATTAATGAGAGAGACACGTTCCCAAGATTCTCCCACAGTCACATTGTCGTTTCCATATATTCTACGTTCGCCGTCAAATTCATCAAAAAATCTCTTAAATTCATAGCAATATCTGCCGTATTCAACGTTTCTGTTTGATATATTCGTTAAGTACCAATTGCTGCCGAATATTAGCTTATGTTTTAGAACAGGCAGTAGTTTCTTTAGCCCTTTTTTGATATAATCGTCAGAAATATCGAGGCCGGACATGTCGATATAAACATTAGGATATTTGCATGCAAGCAATATCATGCTTCTTATTATCTCTCTTGGCGGTAATAGCCATATATCTCTACCTTTACAAGCAGGATGTACACATGCGTGGCAAATAGCAACACATCTGGTACTCATAGCCCATTTTTTCATAGATTCGTGTTTCCACTCGCTGTTTCCGCCAAAACCTGCGAAACACAGGTGGAGTTTGGGAAATCTTTCCAAGACCGGGTTCCAATTTTGGGGATGGCCATAGTATTTATAAAAATGATTTCTTTCTTCAGCCTCCTCTTCACTATTATCAATGATATTTTCTTTTCCGGCATATATGGAGCTTTCAGGAATACATCCTCTTTGCTGTCCTCTGCATTTTTCACTATAACCGCCACAGCTATTTTGGCAATCTCCAGTAGTTATTCCGATCTTTTCTATATCACTTCCCAGCCACCTCCATTCTCTTTCATTAAGAGAAAGAGGATAAAATTCCGATACCATTCTTCTTCTATGATTAATATCCTCATTATTAATTTCAAAATTTTCTATTTCTCTCCACTCCCCTTCATCTAAACTGATAATAGAGGAAACCCATGAGATACGTTTCTTTATAATATTTTTGTCTTCATCGGATCTTTTATAAAGCTCGGCTTTATGTGTAGTAATTGCATCAGGTGCGCAGTGAGTAAGGATAGGAAAATTATTCCGCTCACATTTTTCATAAAAGCGGAGTAATAGAGGCATATAAAGTTCATCAAACGGCCTGAATCCAAGAAAAGGATTCATTTCAAAGCCAAGCCAGATAGCGCTATGATTACCGGATCCAGCGATGCGCTGAAACGGCTTGTCCCAAGGGCTGTAGTCTCCATCGCCTCCAATATCATTATCAGAAAGGCGATATCGACGTGGGTCATAGGAAAACAACGGAAATATTCGAAGTGGATATTCATGCACCACCTGCTCTATTTCGCGAATTTGATGATCCCAACGTAGTGTAATCTGTGGCGTAGGCAAGGCTTCATCTGTCGTTAATGCTCTAATATTTTCATCAAAATATGCAAATTCCATATCCATTGTTGATGCTATGATCAAGCTTGGAATATAACTTGTGCTAGTTTCTCCTTGGCTCTCATGTTGCCGTTGCTCCTCTCGAAGCTCGTCCGATCTTCTTTGTTCTCTTCTATTTATCCCGCTTCTTTGTTTCCTGTCTAAAAGCCATAATATTTCTAAATCGCGCAATCTTCTTTCTTCATTATCGTCTAATGAGCCGTTTCTCTGTTGTTTGCGTAGAGACAATATCTCTGGAACAAAAGCTTCTTCAAGGTACATCTTAGAGTTCAATTCAACAAGAAATTTACCCATACCATCTGATGTGAGGGAACGGATGCATTTCCCGTCAATTTTACCTTTAAACGCGTCATATCTTTCAACATAGTCAGCCGGCCACGTGAACAGGCTGTTAATATGCGTATGCGCGTCTATCATGCCCAGAATCTTAGGCGCTATCGTCCCTATGCTTCTACGATTAGCTCTATTTCTACGATTTCCTATAATCACAGTAATCTACCTCCTCAAAAACATTTTTGAATACAATCACATATATCAATAACAAAAATACATCATAGGCATTATACAAGCATGTAATGCTTTATCCTCTTTACATTTCACTTCCTCCTCCCCAGCTTTCTGTACCTTCCTCTCTTACTTTTTTCCTCATATCATCAATTACTTTTATGACCTCTCTCCAATTAGATGGAAGAATATCTGTGTGTACGCTAATAATCTCGCGCTTATTTATATCACCAATACAATATTTAAACATGCCTCTTTTATTATTATCTAAAGTGAGAAAATTAAGCACTCCAAAACCGGCTTCTCTTTTCTTGTGTGGTATCTTTTCCCACTCATTAACACCGAAATTATCTAAAGTGTTTATAAAATCCAACCAATTTCCCATATCAAGTTCAAGTGAGCTAATGTTTGGACCCCATCCACGGTTATGAACATCTTTTGCAACCGCGCCATAGGATGCAGTTCTTGTCACAAAAAAATTAGTGCGGGCTGCATAAATAGGGCGAGAGTATTGTACGCGCGCAACTGAAAGCCAATAATTTGGTATACGAACTCCAAATTTTTTTCTATATTCGGTTCTCATTTCTTTTTTTAATGCGGCGCTTTCTCTTCTCGAAAGGTGTGGCAAGCCCGCGTCAAGAGCTTGCTCCGCATGCCTTACACGTTCTTCTTCCGAGCAATTTGTCCTTATACAATCGGGAAGCGGACGTCCAAACCACATTTCATAAGCAGCCATAGTTTTGCCCATTTCATAATATTTTATGCCTTCAGAAACAGGATAATGCGGATATCTTTTACCCGTTTTAATAGCTGTTTCCAAACGCCTAATACGCTCCTCAAGAGAACATACCCACCACCACGGTGTGGGTATGTTAAATTTTTTCTCATATCTCACTTCTACGTCTTGTAATTTATGTCTCATTATTACCTCATTCTCCTGCGTAAAATATGATGTACCTTTTATAGTATCCGGAAAAACATCGTAGCGTGCAAAATGAAAATATGTATACCTCCTAGGTTTTCCCAATATATCACGAGGGGGACTAAGAAATCTTTCCAAAATCAAGAGAATATCTAAATCTGAACACTGTTCACAATTTAATAATACCGATTTAGAAGGAAATAATGCATGAGATATATGAATGCGATTATTTTCTGAATCTTTTTCGTAACGATTTTTCAATACTTTTAATTCAGACGCAATTATACTGTCTACCATTAATTTTTCTGTAGCCGTGAGCGTAGCTGTTCTTTCCTTGGTTTGCTCCGCCTGTTGATTATTGCTGCAAAATAGCAATGACAGCATAAACATAAACGCTGTTATCATTTTTATTAGGTTTTTTGACATGCGCTTACTCCTTGTTTTATTGGTTTATTTTATCGAATCCCAATATTGTTAAATACAATCACATATATCAATAACAAAAATACACCATAGGCATTATACAAGCATGTAATGCTTTACCCTCTTTACATTCCACTTCCTCCTCCCCAATACCAAGTTTCTCCTCCTCCTTTTTTCCTCATATCATCAATTACTTTTATGACCTCTCTCCAATTAGATGGAAGAATATCTGTGTGTACGCTAATAATCTCGCGCTCATTTATATCACCAATACAATATTTAAACATGCCTCTTTTATTATTATCTAAAGTGAGAAAATTAAGTCCTCCAGAACCGCCGCCCTCTCTTTTGTTGTTTGGTATCTTTTCCCACTCATTAACACCGAAATTATCTAAAGTGTTTATAAAATCCAACCAACTTTCCATATCAAGTTCAAGTGAGCTAATGCTTGGACCCCGTCCACTGTTACGAACATCTTTTGCAACCGCGCCATAAGATGCAGTTCTTGTCACAAAAAAATCACCGCGGCCTGCAAAAATATAGCGATAGTAATGTACGCGCGCAACTGAAAGCCAATAATTTGGTATACGAACTCCAAATCTTTTTCTATATTCGGTTCTCATTTCTTTTTTTAATGCGGCGCTTTCTCTTCTCGAAAGGTGTGGCAAACCCGCGTCAAGAGCTTGCTCCGCATGCCTTACACGTTCTTCTTCCGAGCAATTTGTCCTTATACAATCGGGAAGCGGACGTCCAAACCACATTTCATAAGCAGCCATAGTTTTACCCATTTCATAATACTTTATGTCTTCAGAAACAGGATAATGCGGATATCTTTTACCCGTTTTAATAGCTGTTTCCAAACGCCTAATACGCTCCTCAAGAGAACATACCCACCACCACGGTGTGGGTACGTTAAATTTCCTCTCATATCTCACTTCTACGTCTTGTAATTTATGCCTCATTATTATCTCATTCCCCTGCGTAAAATATGATGTACCTTTTATAGTATCCGGAAGAACATCGTAGAGTTCAAAATGAAAATATCTATATCTCCTAAGTTTTCCCAATATATCATGAGAGGGACTAAAAACTCTTTCCAAAATCAAGAGAATATCTAAATCTGAACACTGTTCACAATTTAATATCGATTTAGAATGAAATAATGCATGAGATATATGAATGCGATTATTTACAGAGTCTTTTTCATAGTAATTTTCCCACGACACTATTTCAGACGCAATTAT
>JAITUN010000322.1 GCA_031286285.1 Bacteroidales bacterium
CGTCATTGCGGGCTTGACCCGCAATCCCCAACGACAAGATTACATAGGGGGATTGCCTTACGGCGAGATAAACAAGTTGCGGGTCAAGCCCGCAATGACGGCTTTTGAGACAGCCCCGTTTCGCGACGTCGTCATTCCACAAACAACGGGCGGCTTACCATCCGCCACTACGAATTGCGGCAAATCCGCAACGCAACGTAGGGGCGAACCCAACCACGCCCGAATGAACATCGCCCTCTCCGTTCATACGACTCTTTGTTGTCCCAAACATTATCGGGCTATATCAAAGGGTTAGGCGGATATTTTTAAAAAAAGGTTTTTAAAAAAATCGGGCACCCCGGGACCTTTATTTTTTTGCTACCAAGCCTCCTAAAAATTGTTCACAAACCCCAATGAATATTGGAGATAACGATATAACACCGGATTGCTTGGTGTTTGATCGTTTGTTACATCGGTTGCAAAAAGAAACAGACCCACAAATATGCTTACAACAAGCAAAGTATACGTAATTTTCAGACGATTACGTGTTTGATTATTGCAACATGGTTGACCATTGCACCAATAATAAGCATAAAATATTGACGGTAGAATTAGAAAAAACGCATAGTCTATGATGTATCTACCGGAAACACCTATAAGCCATGAGTTTAGCAATATCGTAATGGCGGCAATAGCTAAAAATGTTGTTGATAGGTAAAATGTTTGAGGCTTGATTTTGTTTTTGGCAAACAAATTTTTGAAATATAAAAACCAAAAAAATACTATCGGAAAATTAATTATTCCAACACCCTTGTCATAAAAGCGCTTTGGCGCCCAATTTATGAATCCACCCACTGGATGGCACTCTACGTAAGGGAAAAGATGCGAATATGTATTTAAGGAAAATATGTACGACAGAAAATTAACAAACGTATTTAAAATCCTGTCTATCGGATTTAATAAATTGTAGCCACTGGTATTAATATTAGTCAAATTATAATTAACTCCAAAATCAAAAATCGATCCAAAACGGATATAATTATAATAACATAGCGGAATAGCGACAATTATATAAGGAATCATAATGAGCGCCGCAGTCTTAAACGACCTGTATTTCCATAAAACCACAGGAACAAGGATTGATACAAAAACCAAGTTGGGGCGACAACCAACCGCCAACGCAAAGCACAGGCAAGCAAAAAACAACTTCAAACCGTTTGGACGCTCACGCGCAACAGATTTGAGCAAAAGCAAAATCCCGGCAATGGTAAACATAAAACCACCGGATGATACTATAGAATAAAACCGCGTGAACCTTAAAGGCCCAAACAACGCGCTCGCGAAAAACAATGCCAAAAAACCAAGCAGATAAAATATAAACCTAGTACCCGGCATATACTTTTTAACGCAATGCCGCCATAACATCGCCATCAATATTATGGAAATTGCCATAAATATGAATATGCCGACGTAATTCGGTAAATAATCGCCGGTAATTAGCTTCCACGGAGCAAAAAGGATTATCGCCGGAACAATACCGAAATAAGAATAGAATTTACCATTATAATAAGCCCAATCGCCATACCACCAATCGCTTGCGCCAAAACCGTTTTCCCACAACCACTGAAGATCATACGGACGCTCGGCAACTTGTAGCATCTCAGGGCGGCCAACATCAAGATAGGGCCTTCCAGCAAGAAGCGCGTCAACCAAAAATATGTTATACTGCCAATCACCCACATATTCTTGCCAAAATTTTGATGTTGAAGTAAAAGCGCTAATGCCGGAAAACAAGAGTACTAAAATAACCATAAACGCATAAACGAATTTTTGCTTTTTGTCCGCAGGATTAAATTTATATTCAAATAGAAAATAAATAGCCCTAGCACGAAATTTCCTACTCGCACACAAAATAATCACGAAAAATAAACACGCAATCACTAAAATCCTAAGCCCGCTGAAATAAAAAGGAATAGGCTTGTTCACCGTAATCTGAGAAAATTCACCGGTATCTCCCAATATCTGTACCGAGAGCTTAGAAACTTTACCAAAATATTGAACCGGGATATGATTATCATGCGGAAAACCATCGTGCAAAAATCTTGTAAATCCACGTGTGTCTGTTTCGTCAGTCGCTCTAATATGAAGCGCCAAAAAATCATTGTTTCTGAAAACCGGCCTTATGTGTAAAGAAGTAATGCGCCTGTCAAGATTCTCAAAAACTATCTCATCCGTAGCAGACACGCTATCTATATTACCCCTGCTGTCTTGGGTTATTTTTGGCTTAAATATTCTTTTGGCCGAAACTGTGGGATCTGTAGTAAATAAAATTGTGGAATCTTGCGGAGAAACTTCCAAAGTATGAAACTCCGCACCCGAAAAATGCCGCAAATGAGACGGATAATTGAAAACAGCAATCTCCAAAATAAACGCAAGCAACGAAGCAAGGGCAAAGAGCTTCAAAATAGCTTTACCTTGGAAAACAGTTTTGGTCAACCTGCTAAGCGTAACAGAAATGAGGCCGTAAATGGCGAAAAAGGCCATGACTGTCGCTAAGAAGAAATTGAAATGGCCTGTGAGGGATGAGATTGTTTGGTTAGTCATTATGGTTGTCTCCGTGATGCTATAATTTTTTTACAAATTTGATTTGGATATATTATTATATTTTTACAATGCCACAATTTCAAATATGATGTTTTTATGATAAGACACTAGAACCATACAATTTTTCATATTGTTTTAATGCGTATCTGTCTGCCATACTCGAAATATAGTCACAAATATTTCTACATAAACACAAAAGAAAATCATTGTTTTTTAATAATTCCCGAGTGTCTAAACGGGTTCGCCATTCACCAATTAAAAATTTAGTTGTTTTTATTTTTCTCTCCTTTTCAAATTCTTGAAACAATCTTGCAATAACACTATCAGGTAGTTGGTTCGGCGTACTTATATATGCTTCAAATAATTTTCTTATAATAAATGTTCCTTTCCCATCCATCAACTGTGCCTTCCGTGAGTGTATGATGCTTTTTTTTAATAAATCTTGTATGGTATCATCAAATTCTCTAAATATTCCACCAAAAGACATGATATTATCAATTCCACCATTTTCACCATCTTCATCTTTCCATATCTTATCTTTAATTGAATAAAAAGAATCATTATCTTCAATCGAATGTTCTTTAATAAATGTCTTTATTTTGGGGGCAATGCTTGAGATATAATTTGTAACATATAAATCAACGATATACCGAGCCAAAATAGGTAATAAATAATTTTCCTCTTCTTCTTTTTTTAATATGTTTCGTAGTTCGTTATAGATGTTTTTAAACTCTCTATAAATGCGGCCATATTTTTTCCTGATTTTTTTATTAATCTCACCAAGGATGTTTTGCGGATCAAATATACCTGATATTATTCCATCTTCAATGTCATGATGGCGTTGTGCAATTTCATCCGCATATTTGACAACATATGCTTCGAAAGTCCACGAGTTTTGTATTTTTTGAATATACTGGTCATAAAAATCTACATCTTGAAGAGCAATATTATCATGTATATTTACACACATAAAGTCATGGCGATTTCTTCTCATAAGACATGTCAGATGAACTCCATCAATTTTTTCACATTCTTTCCACCTTTTCTTTGTGTGATTCGCAATACCCCATAATGTATCGGTTGTTATATTAACTCCATTATAATTACGTGAATTTTTTTCGATATCTAATAATATTCGTAATGCTTGTAAATTATGCTTAAACCCCTTTTGTTTATCTCGTAATTCAATATTGTATTTATTGAGAATATCGCAATTATTCATAAAATAATTAAGCGTCCTTTCACCAATATGGCCAAATGGTGCATGACCAATATCGTGGCCTAAAGCTATTGCTTCTGTCAATTCTAAATTTAGGCCAAGATGTTTTGAAATCGTTGTAGCAATTTGCATCACCTCTAGTGTGTGTGTAAGCCTGTTTCTATAATGTTCGCCCATTCCTACATTAAAAATTTGTGTTTTACCAATGAGACGACGAAATGATGTCGTATAGAGAATTCTGTCCCTATCGCGTTGATAATTGCCACGATAGGGATGTGAGGCCTCACCATGTAGCCGCTTTGCTCTCGTATCCTTTGCCTTCAGGTGTTCGGCAACACCAAGCGAATGTTCATCATCCATATAAAATCCTCTATATTTCATATTTTACTATACAATAATTACAGTGACTACAAAAACGCGATCACTTTTTAGTAAATTATTTGGATAATAAATTTTTTTGAAAGGCCCCTTCTTCCATTGGCCTGCAATTATGATAATCAACTTTTGCCGCTAATAGGTAATCTTCCGAACCCCAACGCTCAGATATAGCAGGGTGGTTTTTTATAAAATATTCAACGGCCCCTTTTCTTCCGCTTTCTCCAATTCCGAACAATGCATGAATTGTCTTAGGCTCTTCTGGAAAATGATCTTTACCAAGCCTTAATAAAAATGCCCAATCATACTTTCCATGCATATAATCAAAATTCAGGCCATTAAATTTGAACCCTTCCCAACCATCAACGCTAGTTTTTCTGATATTTGGAAAAGGCAGCTTATTAAACCTCGCTTCATTATAGAAATTATAAAAATTATTATCTGCAATATACCACTGGAAATCTGAAACCGCACGATGAACATAGCGATTAACATGAGTACTTATTGTAGGGCTGCCAAGATGTATTTCAACACCAAAGTTAATTTTATTGTCTTCGTTAAAAATTACATTTCTTTTCTTAAATAAATCACGAAGATCCAGTGCTAAACGAACATCCTGATCTCGAGTAAATGCTTGACTTACATCATCTTTATTATAGTTATGTGACGGTATTGTAATTAAACAGTCTCCGCCATTAGGTAAAAGTATTCGGTCAATGTAATTTAATTTAGGGTGTTTACCCAACCACTTTCTAATTCGTACTTTGGCCTGACGCGGTTTATTAAAGTCTATATACACTACACCATCCAAGTTGCTGTCCATTTTTGGGTTCCCATTGGTGCAAATCAAAACATTGGTACTTCCTAAGACACCACGAAAAAAACCATACTCAATTAACACATTGCCTCGAACAGAAAACTCAAATTCGTTGTCCCTATACCATACCTTATCATCTTCGCCGAAAACAAACACCGCTGCATCCACACCCCCCGCTATTTTCTCCAAACAATCAAAAATATTCTTACCGGGAGGAAACGCATCTGGATCGCTCCATAATATCGTGTCATGCCCCCCTATATCTTCGATGTGTTCTGCTATTTCTTCAGCCACATCTTTTGACTCCGTAGAACTTCCGATAAAAATTTTCATGCGACATTATCTTTTCTTGGTAGTTTCAACTGACTTACATAGCTATAACTTATATATAATTACTTCATTCAAAAATCAGGATCACCCGAACAGCGGGGGTAGCCAAAGGACAGTCTTATACCACCCCCCCAACAAAACCCCAACCGCCAAAAAAAGACGGTCGGGGCCGAAACAAAGACCAGCCTAACTCCAATCACGCTATTACCAAAAAGCGGTATGGCTCACACTCGCGGACTGGCCATGCGAAACCACAACACTACCGCCCGCCGTAGCATTACCGTCAATTACTACAGTGAGTCCCTGAGGAATAACGAGCGAATTTAAGCTTGTTTCACCGGTTCTACCCATGTATAGGGTCCTATTTACGGTAACTGCCGGGGACCCACCGGACAAATTGTAGGTCGCCGCGTCGCCATACGACTGCCTCATCGCACCCAACCCGTTCGCAATAGCAACTGCGGCGTTGCTGACCGTCGACTGCCTCGAGTCCCTGATATACCCATTATACAGCGGTATCGCTACCGCCGCCAATATGAGTACTATCACCGCTACCACGATGACTTCAACAAGGGTGAATCCCTTATTGTTTTTGATTTGCTTAAACATATTAAGCCTCCTTTAGAAAGGTTTTTTGTTTGT
>JAITUN010000325.1 GCA_031286285.1 Bacteroidales bacterium
GGGGGTAGGGAGGTGGAACTTGGAATTTGAGACAATTTTCTACCATAAATGTCAAAAATCTCCACACTCTTCAATTCCCATTCTCCATTCTCAATCATCAATTCCCCATCTGTTGGGTTGGGATAGATTTTTACTGCATCAATTTCATTAGTTTCAATTCCAACATCAATGCCTACAATGTTAAAGTCTTTCCATACAGCTGCATTTTTATAGGCTGCAACGGAACCTTTAGGAACTTTTAAAGTGCAATTCTTTTGATATATACCCTGAAATACATCGGAAGGTAAGCCAACAGGCGTAGGGTTGAGATTAGTAAAAGAAGTAAGTGCGTAACAATTAGAAAAAGACATACTTCCATAATTAATCACATTACTACCCATAGAAACAGAAGTTAAACGTTCACACATGGCAAAAGCGCATTGTTCAATATTAGTTAAACTATTAAGTTAATTATTATCGCTGCAAAAATATATGAAATTTTAAATTCCAAAGCGTACAAACAAAGTTCCGTAGGAGTTATTTTATAATAGGTAACTGATATTGACCTTGTTGGTACAGAGGTATAGATACCCAGTCAAAGCTTTTATCAGAATAGATAGTTAATAACCTTACTCCTAAAGGATAATTGTCATTCCATCCGGATGATTCCCCAACTAGAATATTAATAGTTCCATAAGGAAAAACTAAAGATTGCTGGTAAGGTATATGCCAGTGTCCTGAAATCCAAAGGAAAGTGCCATTTTCTACAAATAATTTGAGAATATCCGGTTGTTGAAATGGTGCAATATGAGTCATAGTAATTACAGGCATATTTTTACTTTGTGCATATTTCAATGCTTCATTTACCCTGGCATAATGTTGATTGTATTCTTCTTTAGGAACATCATCAGGATATAATAACAAAGACGAATTTGCAGAAATGATAAAAAAATCTTTAATTTCCATCGTAATAAAATCATCGCCAAAAAAAGAGCGATAACGCTGTAATACTTCTGTTGTTACCGAATCCGATAAATCATGATTTCCTGGAGTAAACAATATGGGTACCTTGACGTTAGCTACGATTTTCAAGAAATCATCAATTTTGTCATAGGTGTGGATCATATCGCCTGCAAGCATTACGATGTCGGGATTAATTTCGTTGATGAGTTGAACTGCTCGAATAGCTGTTTCATCTTTAACATACCCCCATCCTAATTGAGGATCGCTCCAATGCACTATACGTAATCTTTTCAAAGAAACGACAACGGAACAGGTGTCCGATTTTTCACCCTCCTCTGTAGTAACTGTAATTATTGCATTCCCTTTATTTATAGCAGTTACTAAACCCTCATCATTTACGGTAGCAGTTAAAGTGTCACTACTTGTCCAAATTACTCTTTTATTGATAACATTATCAGGATACAAGGTAGCAATTAACGTTTCCTTTTCGCCGATTTCAAGGATAAGTTCATTTTTATTAAGAATAAGGTTTGATACAAATATAGCTTCAGGATTAGGTTTTTGGCATGTAGAGAAAAGAAAAACACAAATCGTAAAGATTGTGAACCTTAAGAAAAATGAAAATAATAGAAGATTTTTCATATTCTAAAGATTTAAGTTTGTAAAATTTTGGCAAAGATAATAAAAACTAATCAGAGAAACATTATTGAAAAAGATAATTTCCAACCAACATGAGATTTTCTATTTTTGCAAACCCAAATTTTGCAAAACCAATGCCCTCATTCCTTACCCACCTTGCAGAAAAAATTGCACAAAAAAGAGAAACCCCTTTAGAAAATACCGTGGTGGTAGTTCCTAACAAAAGAGCTGGAAGAGAGTTGCTTCGGAAATTGGCACAGCATTTCACAAAACCTGTTTTTGCACCAAAAATCTTGTCGGTTTATGAATTTATTGAAAGTTTTTCCAACATAAAAAAAATAGATAACGACGTGCTTTTGTTGCGTCTTTTTGCAAATTACAAAGAAAAAAAGTCGGAAAAAAATGCTGATTTTGCCGCTTTTCTATCGTGGGCGCCACTCTTTTTAAGCGATATTAATGAGATTGACCTCCACTTGGCAGATGCAAATACCATTTTTTCAAATCTTTCGGAAATTAAAACTTTAGAAACATCTTTCGGAAAAGAAAACCTTACCGAAACACAGAAAATTTATTTGAGCTTTTATAACCAACTTGCAGTTTTATATAAAGAGTTTACGGAAAGTTTGCGCGCTGAAAATGTTGGGTTTGAGGGGATGATTTATAAAGATGCGGTTTGTTTTATTAACCACAAAGGACACGAAGAAAACACAAAGGGTACAATGCGTTACGTTTTTGCAGGAATTAATGCGGCTACACCTGCTGAATTGGAACTGTTGCACTATTTTTATTTGCATAAAAATGCTGAATTTTATTTTGATATTGACCTCTTTTATGATGAAAAATATGGAAGTTTTATTAATGAAATAAGACAAAAACTGAGAATCTCGGAAATTCCGAAATCGAATTATTATAAAGATATTCCCAAAAAAATCTGTGCTATAGGCGCCCCGAAACATACGGCACAAATTTATCAAGCCATTGAGATACTGAACAGTATTGAACAAAAACAGGGAAATCTGAATGATACGGTACTCGTACTCGCTGATGAATCTTTGCTCCTGCCATTCATTCATGCTTATGATACTGAAAAAACAAATATCACAATGGGATACCCGTTGAGCGCCACTTTCGCCGCCCAACAACTACTACAACTTATTGACTTTGAAAAACAAAACAACAGATTGCAAAAACCAATTTACCCATTGAAAACGCATGGATTTGAGTTCCTGAGAAATCTTTTGTTACATTTTCAAACACTTGAAAATAATATTGTTCAGTCTGATGAAAGAAACTATTATTCACTTATTGTTAATATTTTAGAGGATGTTTCTACATTACTGCGGAACTTTTTTGCTGAAAATTCAACATTGGATTTTGTGATTGTTGAGTTTTTTCTTAAAGAGAAACTGAATTCTACCTCCATTCCTTTTGCCGGAAATCTAAACGATGGTTTACAAATTATGGGATTGTTGGAAACACGGATGCTTGATTTTAAAAATGTTATCATACTATCCATGAATGAAGGGGTTTTACCGAAAGGAAAAGCAACGCCCTCTATGTTGTTGTACGAAATTAAAAGACATTTTGGACTCCCTACCCACCAACAAAAAGATGACATTTTTGGATACCATTTTTTTAGATTGCTGCAACGTGCCGAAAATGTGTTTCTCATCTACGACAACGAATCTGTAAACACGTTAGCAGAAAAAAGCAGATTTATCAACCAGCTGGAGTTTGAAATAAAAAAAATGAACTTTCAAAAAACAATTCAATTTGAAGAAAAAAAGTATGAACTTCGATTTTCATCTCCAAAAAACGAGACCAAAATCAGCATTGCAAAAACGGGATCTATTTATGAGAAACTAATCCGTTTTAAGTATTCTCCAACATCGTTAAATACTTATATTCAATGCCCTTTGCAATTTTATTTTAGATTTATTGAAGAGATTACAATTCCAAGAACTTTTGACCAAACCAATGAAAGCGCAGTTATCGGGACGGTGATTCATAAAGTTTTGGAGGAGATTTTTAAGGAGTTAAAGGAGAATCCTGCACAATTTACTGCCATTTTGTCGAAATATGAAAATAATATGGATGATGTGCTGCCGCTTGTATTTCGCGCCCAACCGGAAATTGGAAATGAAGATATTACGAAAGGTAAATTGTATTTAGCCTATAAAATTGCACAAAAAAGCATTATAGATTACATTAAAGTAGTTCAAAAAGAATGGGAAATTTCCCCTTTCCAAATTATCTCTACAGAAACTCCAATAGCTGCTGAAATAGAAGTTGATGAAAATAAATTACGCTTTAAAGGAACAGCAGACCGCATTGAGATGCGCGATAATAAAGTTACCATTTTAGATTACAAAACAGGAAAAGTGGATGCGAAAAAACTGCAATGTATAACCGAAGATTTTGCAACTGTTTTTTCCGAACCGGAAAAATCTCAACTCTTTCAACTTTTGTGTTACACTTATCTATATCAACACAGCGATCTTTCTTCTTTGGTTTCAACCGATGAGATTCAATGTGGAATTATTGCATTTCAGGAACTGTACAAACAGAACGAAGCGTATATTTGCTACGCCCAAATAGATAAAAATCAAGTGTTAACCCATGAGGTTTTACAGATGTTTGAAGAGCATCTAAAACAACTCTTTTCAGCTATTTTAGATAAAAAAACTCCATTTCTTCAATCCAAAGACCCTGAAAAAACCTGTGTCTATTGTGATTATAAGGGGATTTGTAATTTGTAAAATAGTATATCTTTGCGAAAAATTTCGTTGCGATTTTTTTCGCAATAGCAAGTATCTATATTATAATCTTTTATGACAAATCCATTCAAATTTGGCACCATCGTTTCCGAAGATTTTTTCACGAACCGGCAGGTAGAATGTCAAAAATTATCCCAAATTATTGCAAGTAGCAATCATGTTATTATGATTGCACCGCGCAGATTTGGTAAAACAAGTTTGGTAAACAAAGTAGTAACTCAAACAAAAAGACCGGTATTGTGGTTAGATTTACAACTTATTACCAATGTTAGTGATTTTGCTATTCAACTCATGAAACAACTTTTCAAAAAATATCCTTTTGAAAGATTGAAATTTTTGATAAGCCATTTCAGAATTGTTCCTTCGTTATCAATACATCCCATAACCAACAATGTAGAAATTGCTTTTGAACCCCGTGTGGATAGTTTTGTACATTTGGAAGATGTGCTCAATCTCATAGAAAAGTTAGGTGAAGAGCGGGCGCGTCCTATAGTGGTATTTGATGAATTTCAAGAATTAATATCATTGGAAAAATCGTTGGATAAGCGTTTGCGTTCTGTGATTCAGTTTCATAAAAACATTAATTATCTTTTCCTTGGAAGCGCAGAATCTTTAATGAAACAAATTTTTGAAAATAAAAAATCCCCTTTTTATCATTTTGGGCAATTATTCACTTTGGATAAAATCCCATATCATGATTTTTACAATTTCCTTATTACCCATTTTGAAGTTTTATCTGACAATGCTAATGAAATAACAGAGAAAATCTTAGAGTTTTCGAACTGCCATCCCTATTATACACAACAATTGGCGTTTCATATCTGGTTGACATTAGAACATGGTAATTATTCGGATGATATTATAGAAACCATCGTAGATTACATTATTTTACTGCATAACAATGATTTTGAAAGGTTATGGAATACTTTTAACAATACTGATAAAAGAGTATTGATTGAAATAGCATTTGAACAAACAAACCTGTTATCAACTTCAGTATCATACAAAAATGGAAGTTCTACAAGTACTATTTATAGCGCATTAAAACGATTAACAGAAAAGGGTATTTTGATTAAAACAGACAAATACGAAATTGATGATCCTTTTTTTAAAAATTGGATTATTAAAAAACGTTCAACTTCTTAAACCTTAAATTATTAAATTATTAAATTTTTAAATAAATGATAAACTCAAAACCCCACATCGGTATTTTCGGGCGGCGCAACAACGGGAAAAGCGCGCTCATCAATGCACTTACCGGACAAGAGATTGCTATCGTATCTGATGTTCCCGGCACTACCACCGACCCCGTAAAAAAAAGTATGGAGATCTTCGGCATCGGTCCTGTTGTCCTCATTGATACTGCCGGACTGGACGACGAAAACGAACTGGGGAAAAAACGAGTGGAAAAGACTGAAAACGTGCTGAAACAGATTGATTTGGCAATCCTTGTGCTTACCAACTACCAATTTGAGGAGATTGAAGAAAAACTGACAGGTAAACTTCGTACGTTGGATACGCCCTTTGTCATCGTTAATAATAAATCGGATATTACTGCTCCAAAAGATGTTATTATTGAAAACGAAACTGTTATTTCTTTAAGTGCAAAAACAGGAGATGGGCTTCCCGAATTGATAGAAAGTCTTAAACAAAAGATGCCCGTTTCTGCATATCAAACCCATTCATTATTGGAAGGGATTGTAAAAGAAAACGATACCGTGCTGCTCATTACCCCCATTGACAGCGAAGCGCCGGAAGGGAGGCTGATTTTACCGCAAGTACAAACCATCCGCGCCATTTTAGACCAAAACGCGGTTGCAGTGGTTCTAAAGGAGGATAAGATACGATCATTCTTTAAGTCAAAAAAAATAACCGCAAAGAGCGCAGAGAGTTTACGCAAAGAGCGCAAAGGGTTAACATTCTTTGTGTCCTTTGTGAAAACACTTTGTGTCCTTTGTGGTAAAAAAAAATCAAGTCAGATAGATTTAGTAATTACCGACAGCCAGGTGTTTAAAATGGTGGCACCGCTCGTTCCGCCGGAGATCCCCCTTACCAGTTTCAGTATTTTATTGGCAAGATTCAAAGGTGATTATGAGAACTATCTAAAAGGCACTCCCCAAATAGAAAATCTAAAGGATGGCGATTCGGTGCTCATCATGGAGTCGTGCACCCATCTTACCTCCTGCGAAGATATTGGACGCGTGAAGATTCCGAAATGGCTTACCGAATATACAGGGAAAACCTTACATTTTGATTTTGTTTCAGGATTAACACCCATAGAAAACATGGAGAAATACGCATTGGTTGTGCAGTGTGGCGGCTGCATGATTACCAAAAAACAACTCCTTAATCGGCTAAAACCGGCAGTAGATGCCGGCATTCCCATAACCAACTATGGAATGTTGATTGCATTCATTGAGGGGATTTTTGAACGAGCGACTGAAAAGATATATGAATAACAAACTTCGGAATAGAACTTGCTTTCTATTAATAGTTTTGGTTTGAACCACCTCCTCTTAATATCATCACAATTCCACTGAGAAATCTCTTTTTTATTCCTTCCAACGAAAATAAATAGACATCACAGCCATAATAATAAGTTCCTTCAGGGAGATCACGACCTGTTTTTTCATCTTTTCCATCCCAGTTAATATCAGGGTTTTCTGTTTTAAAAACCCGCTTTCCCCATCGGTCATGAACCTCTAAATCAATTTTTTTCACATTAATATTTGTGCCATCAAAAGGTACCCATGTATCGTTTATGCCGTCGCCGTCAGGTGTAAACACATTGGGCAATGAATAAGTTCTACATTGGTCAATATCAATGCAATGTTTTGGCGTCATTTCTGTACAATTGCCTGCTTCATCTTTGATAATCATCGCATAACAACCTATTGCCGAAGGGAGATTTTGAATAATATAATAACAAGGACAAGAAGATGGCCAACAACTATCTACATTAGAAAAAAGGAAAGAATCAATGCAAGAGAAAGGGGTTTGATAATTGGGTTGGTAATAGATATAATATTGATATGCATCTAAGTAGGAAACAGAATCGGGAAAAACCCACCAAAAAGTAACATTTTCACAATCGGTGGTTATATACGTTGTATCAGGCATATTAGGCGGAATATTGTCCACCGGTACTCCGCATCGTTTTTGGGAACGATTATAAAGTGGCATCACAGTGTCCGGAATCGTGTATTGCCCCACAGATTTTACATAATAACAATAATTTATGCCATTGTATACTTCAATATCATCATAAAAATTGTACTCGGTTGTATTAATGGAATCGAACTGTTGGGAGTTTTCGTCGCTACGATAAATAATATAGTCAATATTTTTCCAAGGGACATCCTCATTCCATGATAATTTCAATTTTTTGTCTGTTTCTTCAATTTTCAAGAAGATAGAAGAAGCAGGGTCTGAGTTTTCAATATGTACTCTATCACCTGACTTATTTTCTCCCCAAAATTCTATCTGATAAAAATACTGAATCTCTTTAGTATTTAACGATTTATCAATAAATGAAGTGTCTCGCAATGAAAAAGTTGAAGCAACATATTTAAAATTATTTTTATCATTTGGAGATCGAAATATTTTATATTCAAAATTTGGTCCGGGGAAAATGGTAGTATCTATTTCCGGTGGAGGGATCCAGGCAACAGCAATTTCTCCGTTACTTTCAGAAGTTTGCATTACATCTACTTTGGAAATCATAGGGGCATCAGTAACAATAGCAGCACAAGTTTCGTTGGAGACAATACTTTCAGCTCCGTCACTAAAAACTGCAATAATTCGATAGCAGTATTCGCGGCCGTGCGTCAGTGGAGTTACAGATCCGTTATCAACATACTCAGTATTTGAAGCATTTGTTTTTGCTAAAAGTTGAAATCTTTCCGAATAGGGGATACCGGTTTCACAAAAATCGGGTTCAAAATGAGAAGAATCTGTTTTCCTATAGATATGTATTTCTGTTGCATTCAAACAACAATAATTATCCCATCGTAAAATAATAGAATTTAAAATAGGAAATGAGGTTAAATTCTGCGGAGCGGGAGCAATCACTTTAATATTAACTGTTTTAAAAGCCGTCAAGTTTACTTGGGGTCCATTATCTGTGGCTTTAAGCACTATTTGATAAGGAGATTTTTTGATATGTTCGCAAACTGTTTGCCAGATAAAATTGGTTTCTAATGTTGGTTTTCCGGACACATTCACAGGTATTGCGGGCGAAGTTGCGGTCATAAAAGGCGCACCGGTAGCCGTAAGCGTTACTTGTGTAGATATTGTATCTTTTACTGTAATATCTAATAAAATTAGATTTCCGGAGACAACACAAGTGTCGTTGCATAAAATTTGAGGCGGTCTATTGTTACAAGCCGAAATAGTAATTTGTAAATCACGCACTATACTTCCTATAAACTGCCCTCTTCTATATTCGGAAATCAGAATTGCAACATTATACTCACCCTGAATAATTGGGGTTTCCCAAATTAAGTCGCCTGTAATTTCATCAATAGTAATATATTGTGAAGCTTGAGGGAGTCGGTACCCCGGAATAGGAAGCCCATCCATTCCGCGACAATCAACCAATTTGTAAGATAATGAATCGCCGTCAGGGTCATAAGCACCCACATTGTGATAATATGTAACTCCCACACAGCCATTATCTAAAGGCGGATTTAATAATTGAACCGAATTATTGTATCCCAAAAAAGGATTAATAACCACTATAGTTTCAATAAAAAACGGAATATTTACTGAATTTGGGATGTTTATAATTCCGGCATTTCGGTTTGGATCTTCAAATGTAACGGAAAAGATGCCTGAGGAAGAAAAAGTGTGTGTGGCAACATAGGTGTTTTTAGAAATATCAGGTGCAACAGAGATTTTAGAAAGCCGTTGAATAGTGCTACTTGAATTGTCACCCCAAAACACTTCGATTTCAGGTCTATCTGCCGGACTTGGAGTGTATGTATAGGTAATAATTGTAAATTTGTATGTTAATCCGCTTTGATGTTCATATGTGATTTCGCCTGCCCGTTGATGTGTAGCGAAACCGGCATTCCAAAGTAAAATGAACCCCAAAAATAGTAATAGTTTACGCATGGTTTTGTTTGAGTAAAGAAAATAGTTTTTCATTAAAAGCAGATTCATTTTCTAAAAAAGCAATTTCAATAGGAATTGTATCATATTCAGGCATGTTTTCAAAAGTTTGTAATCGGGTAGCATCTTTTTCAGTGGTAATAACGGTACAATTTTCACCGCCCAATTTTTCTTTCAGAAGAATTATTTTTTCTATATCTTTTCTTGTAAACGAGTGGTGGTCAGGGAAATGAAGTTTGTGAATAGTTTGGTATTGAGTTTCTAAATATTTCACTAAAGGTACAGGGTTTGCAATACCGGTAATGAGAAGGCATTGAGAATTTTGAATTTCATCTTTTCGGTATGGCTGAAATTCTGCCTCAGTCGAACTATAGTTCTTATACTCTATCCTTGTAAAAAACACCTCTTGATATGGTTTTGGCTTCAGTTTTCTCAAAAATTGTTCTTTTTCTTTTTCTGATAATTTTTCAGGACACTTGGTAACAATAATAATATCGGCATATTTTGATGCGCAACTAAACTCTCTCAAACTTCCGGATGGTAATGGGAAATCATTAAAGTAAGGGCGTTCAAATTCTGTTAGAAGTATTCTTAAAGAATAGTTTACGGATAAATGTTGGTATGCGTCATCTAAAATAACGAGTTCTAATTCAGGATTTTTTTGTAGTAGTTTTTGGATGCCGATTTTCCTTTTCTCGCATACAGCAACCTCAATATTTGGAAATTTGGTAACATATTGCATCGGTTCATCGCCAATGATTTTGTAACTGAGGTTTTGTGTTTCGTGGGCATTGATATAACCTTTTGTTTTTCTTTTGTACCCACGACTTAATATGGCAACATTGTGATTTCGAGACAAAAGTTTTGCTATATATTCCACATGAGGGGTTTTTCCGGTACCACCCACCCGCAGATTGCCCACGCAAATAGTTGGAATTGTAAATGTTTCAGGAGTTTTATAGGAATTTCTGAGGAAAGCAGTTGTCATTCCATACACGATGGAAAGAGGAGAAAGGAGAATGGAGAATGGAGATTTGTTTTTCATGGCGCAAAGGTAGAAAAAAGTTTCAGAAAAATATTGAATAATATTTTCATTCACATCTTTACTTATTTTGTGAACAAAAAAAGATATTTTTGCAACCCTTTAAAAAAAAGTATGAAACGTGCCTTTCTTTTTTGTATTTTACTAATTATCAGTTTTTCTACTGCAATGGCACAGGTTTCAATTGATGCCATTATTGCTATTATTGGAAAGGAAATCATATTACAATCAGATTTAGAAAAAGCCTATGCTGAATATGCTTCACAATTTGCTGTAAAAGATGAAGATGAAGATGAAAAATGTAGTGTTTTTGAACATTTAGTTTATACTAAGCTAATGTTACATCAAGCTGATATTGATAGTATTGTGATTACAGACAAGCAAGTAGAAGCTGCTCTTAATGCCCGTATTAACTATTATCTCCAATTGACAGGCGGGGACTCAAGAGTGATTGAAAAGCATTTTGGCAAAAACATCGCTGAAATAAAAAATGATTTACGTGGAATTGTTCGCGATCAAATGTATGTAGAAGAGATACAAGAAAAAATTACCTCTAATATTTCGGTAACCCCCTCTGAAGTAAAATCTTTTGTGAACAGATATGGAGTGGATAGTATGCGGATTATTCCGGCTACTTATGAATTTGGACATATCTTAAAAACACCTCTTGTAAGTTTGGATGAAATTTCCGGCATTAAAGATAGGTTAGAAAGTTATAGAGAAAGGGCGCTCCGTAGCGATAAAAAGGAGCAGGAATTTAAAGTACTTGCAAATTTGTATTCCGATGACCCGGGTACAGCCTCTAAAGGAGGAAATTTAGGATTTGTTGAACGTGGTACGCTCTACCCTGAATTTGAAGCCGTTGCCTTTAACCTCAAATCGGGTGAAATCTCGCATGTGGTGAAAACTAAAGCCGGATACCACATTATACAACTCATTGAACGTAGAGGAGAATCGGTTAATGTTTCCCATATTTTACTTCAACCAAAACCCTCTTCCGAAGAACAAGTAAAAACAATAGAATATTTAGACAGTATTAAAAAAGTAATTTTAGATAAGAAAATCGATTTTAGCGATGCGGCTTTATTGTTTTCCGATGACCCAAATAAAATTAGCGGCGGATGGGTTATAAATCCATATTCACTTTCTACAAAATTTGACCAAGAATCTTTAGAACCAACTACATTTGCGACTTTAAACAGACTTATCCCCGGAGAATACTCATCTCCTATTATCTATATTGATGAAGACGGAATAGTCTCCTATCGTTTATTGTACTTGAGAAGTAAAGTCGCACCCCATAAAGCAAATTTAGTTGAAGATTATGACGTTATTAAGAACGACGCTTTAGATGAAAAGAAAAGCAAAGCTATTGAAAAATGGATTATTAATAAAGTTAAAACAACAAGTATTCAAATAAAAGAAAAATATAAAAATTGCGACTTTATGTCACGTTGGCAAATTAATTAACTTAACTTACTATGAATATTCAATTTAAAAATGATGTAGAAGCCATTGAAGCTTTTGTGGAAAAATACGATGCGTTAAAAAAAGAGATTGCAAAAGTAATTGTTGGTCAGGATGACACTGTAAAAAATGTACTTATGGTACTCTTTAGCCGAAGCCATGCCTTGCTAATTGGAGTGCCTGGATTAGCTAAAACGTTGATGATTACAACTATTGCAAAAACAATCAACTTGACTTATAACCGTATCCAATTTACCCCAGACTTGATGCCATCGGATATTATGGGTACTGAAATTTTGGACGAAAATAGAAAATTTAAGTTTGTAAAAGGTCCCGTTTTTGCAAATATCGTTTTGGCAGATGAAATTAACCGTACTCCACCAAAAACCCAGTCCGCACTATTAGAAGCGATGCAGGAACGTTCCGTAAGTATGAATGCCATTACTTACACTCTGCCCGACCCTTTCTTTGTTCTGGCTACTCAAAACCCTATCGAACAAGAAGGAACTTACCCGCTCCCCGAAGCACAACAAGACCGATTCATGTTTAACATTTATTTAGATTATCCCTCTTTTCAAGAAGAAGTAGATATTGTGAAAACAACTATTCACGGGGATATGAACGAACCAAAACAAATTTTATCTATTGAGGAGATTATTTTCTATCAAAAACTACTTCAAAAAGTGCCTATTGCAGAAAATGTGTATGAATATGCGGTCCGTTTGGCTACCTTAACTCGTCCTTTTACCGGTACAGGACATCAATGGGCAAAGGATTATTTAGCTTGGGGCTCAGGTCCTAGGGCTTCTCAATTTTTAATTATCGGGGCGAGAACCCATGCCATCCTTTCCGGAAAACTATCCCCCGATATTGAAGATGTTAGAGCCGTAGCACACAATATTTTAAGACATCGTATCATCAAAAATTATAAAGCTGAGGCAGAAGGAATTACCGTAGATGATATTATCAACAAACTGTTGTATGAATAATACATATTATATTGATTCTCACGCCCATCTTTATAGAGAATATTATCCCAACGACTTTCCGGAAGTGATTCAACGCGCCATTGACTATCGTGTTGAAAAAGTAATTTTACCCTGTGTTTCAGCCGAATCTATTCCCGATATTTTTGAAGCAGTTCAACAATTTCCAAACCATCTTTTTCCACTCATCGGATTACACCCCACCGATGTTAACAGAAATTACAAAAATCAGTTAACTGTGTTGGAAAAACATTTGGAAGACCAGTCTGTAGTAGGAATTGGGGAAACCGGAATTGATTTATATCATGATAAAACTTATTTCGCCGAACAGCTCATCGCTTTTGAAACGCAATTACATTGGGCAAAAGAAACCCAACTACCGATCTCTGTTCATATTCGAGATGGTTTTAATGACGCATTATCTGTGTTAAAAAAGTTTAAAAGTGCATCTTTGCAAGGTGTTTTGCACTGTTTCTCGGGCGGCATTCAGGAAGCCAAATGGGCGATAGATAACGGGTTTTTACTGGGTATCAGCGGTGTAGTTACTTTCAAGAAAAATAGATTGCAAGATATTATAAAGGAAGTTGGAATTAATGCGTTGGCATTAGAAACCGACGCACCTTTTTTAGCTCCCGATCCTTATCGCGGAAAACGCAACGAAAGCGCCTACATTCCGCTCATTGCAGAAAAAATTGCCGCTGTGTTGGAAATTTCCGTTAATGAAGTTATGACTACCACTACAAAAAATGTAGAAGCAATATTTAAGTTGTAACATTTTACTGCGTAAACACATACATCAAAATATTGGCGCCCATTTGCAGCGCTTTAGTTCGTGTAGCTTCCGAGTCTTTATGCACAGAATAGTCTTCCCAACCATCTCCGAGATCGCATTCATAAGAATAAAAGCAAATCAGGCGTCCTTCCCAAAACAAACCGAACCCTTGCGGAGGTTTATTATCGTGTTCATGAATTTTGGGCAACCCGTTAGGAAAGTTGTATTTTTGGTGAAAAATTGGGTGATTATAAGGAAGTTCAACAAAATCAAATTCGGGGAAAACCTGCTTCATCGCTATACGAATATATTTATCCAACCCATAGTTATCGTCAATATGTAGAAACCCTCCTGCAATCAAGTAGTTGCGTAAATTTTGGGCTTCGGAATCGCTAAACACTACATTTCCATGTCCGGTAAGATGCACAAAAGGATAACGATACAGATCCGGACTGCCCACCTCTACCACTTCATATTTAGGGTTCAACGTCATTCCCAAATTTTGATTGCAGAAAGCAATTAGATTTTTGAGCGAAGTGGGGTTGGCGTACCAGTCGCCACCACCGCGATATTGAATTAATGCGATTTGCTGCGCACTAAGCAGGTTTACAAAAAGTAAGGTTGTCAATATTAAAAATGTCTTTTTCAATGCTTTTACGATTTAGAATAAAATAGATAACAAATAAACTTTTTTTTAAACGAAAAACATAATAATTATTGCATTCTTTAATTTTATATAATACAAATTACACACTATTTATTTAAAATGAGTAACAAAAATATTAAACAATTATTTTCTTATTCTGTGCGAAAACTTTTTTTCTTATTTTTACGCGCTCAAAAGAAAGAGAGGGAGAGATGGCCGAGTGGTTGAAGGCGCACGCCTGGAAAGTGTGTAAACGCCGAAAGCGTTTCAAGGGTTCGAATCCCTTTCTCTCCGCACTATAAATGACGTTAAATAAACAAATTATAAACTTAAATAAACAATTAATCATTAATTTAAAACGTACAGTTATTATGAAAAAACTAATCGCTTTATTAACCATTACCGGAATTTTAGTTTTCGGTATGATGCACTTTTCTTTTGCAGAAAATGACAAAAATGCGGCTGATTCCGCAAAAATTGAACAAACAGATGCTACTAATGTGAGCCAAGGTTCTACTATTGAAGATAGCGATGACCAACTCCAACAGAGTTTGCACTATGTCCTAAAAAACAAATTTATTGAAGGTGGCGCTATTTGGATGACCCCAATCCTTTTGTGTATGATCTTCGGATTGGCTTTCGTAATTGAAAGAATTTTTTACTTAAACTTAGCTTCTGTTAATTCGAAAAAATTATTGAGCAAATTAGACGCTGCATTGAAATCGGGTGGTATTGAAAAAGCAAAACAAGTATGCAGAGACACTAAAGGACCTTTGGCGGGTGTTTTTTATCAAGGACTAGACCGCGCCGATGAGGGTATTGAATCCATTGAAAAAGCAGTAGTTGCTTACGGTGGTGTGCAAATGGGAAAATTGGAAAGCAACTTGAGTTGGATCTCCCTCTGTTTGTCATTAGCCCCCATGTTAGGATTCTTGGGTACGGTTGTTGGAATGGTTTTTGCTTTCGACGATATTGAAAGAGCAGGAGATATCTCCCCAACTATTGTCGCAGGAGGTATGAAAGTAGCGCTTTTAACAACGGTATTTGGTTTGATTACTGCAATTATCCTTCAATTCTTCTATAACTATATTTTATCCAAAATTGATACTATTGTTGGCGATATGGAAGATGCCACTATCTCTTTTATGGATATTATGATTAAAAATAAATAATTAATTCTCTCACATAATAAATATAGTGTAATATGAGAAAAATTATAAACATTACCATATTTTCTATCGCTGGGTTGGCAGCACTCTTGGCGGTGTTATTCGGTTTTGGATTCAATCAAGATGCACAAGACCAATTTTTTAACACCGTTAGTGTGAAAACAAACAACCCCCAAATGCTCACTGATTTGCAGAACGCAACCGCTGAGACCCTCCCCGCTTTTGTTTCTAACTATCAAGAAATCATTAGTACAAGTAACGCCGAACTGAAAAAACAAAAAAATCAAATTGACATTTTCTATACTTTTGTATATAAATTAAGAGATATTATTGATAAAGAAACTTTTGATAGTTTTAAGGCAAAATTTCCTGAGTATGCCAAATCTTTGTTCGCTTCAGCCGACAATAAAGACGATTTGATCAATGGCTTTAATAAAGTAAACGATTTTTCCGAATTTCAATCTTATTATAGTAAACTAAAAACCGAATACACAATAGTTCGTCAAAATTATTTAATAAAGTCAAGTAATATTAAATCTGAAACAAATCTATTAAAACAAATTAACGATATTGCTTCGTTAGTTAATTCTGATAAAAAACAAAATGAATTGAGTGGGTTTCAGAAAAGTATTAAATCTTTTCAAACAGAATCCATGGAGTTTAATATTACCATGAATATTTTCTATTTTCTATTTTTTGTAACAGTAATCGTAATGTTATTTTTCTTGTTGTGGAATATATTTGTAAATATTAAAAGTAATGTTTCTTTATTAGCTGGAGTAGGTGTATTATTGTTATTAGTAATTATCGGTTATTTGATTTCAACTTCAGAGCTTCCTCCTGTCGCTAAGCAGTTAGATGTAAGTACCGTGAAATGGATTAACGCAGGATTATTTACTTTCTACTGCATGTTTTTTGGAACTATAACAGCCATTGTTGTTACATTAATTCTTGGTGTAATTAAAAAAATAAGATAATATGGCAAAACGCAAAACCCCAGGAATTAATACCGGTTCAATGGCAGATATCTCTTTTTTGCTGTTGACGTTCTTCTTATTGACTTCTTCGATAAACACAGAACAGGGAATTCCAAGACGTTTGCCGCCTCCAAGCGAGGAAAAAACAAAAGTTGATATTAATAAAAGGAATGTGTTTTCTGTTACTGTTAATTTTAATGATGAAATTTTTGCAGGTGGCGAAATCATTCCACTTAATCAACTTACTAATAGAGCAAAAGAGTTTTTGGAAAACCCATTAAATGCTTCACACCTGCCTGAAAAGGAAATTAAACTTATTGAAAATATGGGCGAATACCCTATTTCTAAAGGTGTACTCTCTCTTACTAACGACCAAAGTACGTCGTATAATATGTATGTTCAGGTGCAAAACGAGTTGCAAAGAGCGGTAAACGAACTTCGCGATAAAGTTTCAGTACAGTATTTCGGAAGAGTATATGAAAAATTGGATACCTCTTTGCAAAAATCTATCCAAAAAGCTGTACCTATGAATATTTCAGAAGCGCCACCCAATACTTATGGTAAAACAGAATAATTAAGAAAGGAAAAAATTATGGCACGTTTTATAAAAGAAGGAAAAAAAAGTGTACCGGAAATCAATACCGGTTCTATGTCTGACATTATTTTTATGTTCTTATTCTTTTTTATGGTAATCACCAATATGAGAGAATCTGATATTAAAGTAAAGTTTTCAACTCCAAACGCCTCTGAAATTCAAAAATTAGAAAAAAAATCATTAGTAGCTACCATATATATTGGTACGCCTAAAAGTAAAAACGAAAATACACTTCCTCCCGGGAAAGTGTCCATACAATTAAATGACCAAACCGTAAAACAGGAAAATTTGGTTAATGATGTGCGCGACTTTATCGCTACTGAAAAGGAATCTCGTAATGAAGAAGACAAACAAAAACTTACATTTTCTATTAAAGCCGATAAAGATATTCAAATGCGGTATATCAATTTAATAAAAGGAGAACTCCGTGCAAATAATGCATTAAAAATTAATTATGCTACAGGAAAGAAAATCAATATGAATGAAGAGTAGATTTAAGCTAGAACCCTAAGTTATAGGCGGAAATTGAAATTCCGCCTTTTTTTATTTCATTGATTTTAACGCTTTTGCCAACTGGTCCGGACAGGAAGTCGTTTTGTCTCCGCAGATAATCCCTTCCAATTTTGCAATCGCAGAATCTATCTGCATCCCTTCAGCTAATCTTGACACTCCTTGCGTATTACCCGCACACCCCTTGGTGATTTTTATGCTTCGAATTGTATCATTTACCACAGAAATATCAAACTGCTTGCTGCAAACTCCTTCCGGAATATAGGTAATATTTTTTGTTATCATCTCTTTTTGATTTAATTTGGTTTGATTATTACAATTTAATATGCAGAATGCGAAAACTGCTAATATTATTAATTTTGAATTTTGAATTTTGAGTTTTGAATTATTCATATTTATTTTTTAAGCACAGAGACACAAAGAACACAAAGTTTCACAGAGATTTTTATACTTAATCGTCATTTCGAGCGAAGCGAGAAGTCTTGACCCAAACCGTAATTTTTAATTTCTATGCGGGCGATGGTTATGTCCTCCTCTATGCTCTCCTCTATTTTCTCCTCTATACTCTCCTCTTTGAGGGCGTTCTCCTCTTTGAGGTCTTTCTCTTGGGGGCGCGTCAACCCAGCCTTCCGGTTTAGGCAACAAGGCTTTATGCGAGAGTTTATATTTTCCTTTATCATCAATAGCCACGAGTTTAACTTTAATCTCATCTCCTTCTTTCAATACATCTGTTACATTTTCAATGCGTTTATATGCAATTTCAGAAACGTGCAGCAATCCGTCTGTATTGGGCAAAAATTCAACAAAAGCTCCAAAAGCCTGAATATTTTTTACTACGCCGTCATACACTTCGCCCACTTCGGGAACTGTAGTGATTAACTTAATTTTTGCGATAGCGCGTTTAATGTCCTCCAAATTAGCAGCTGCTACATCCACATAACCCATACCATCTTTCTCTTCAATGTTGATCACAGTGTTGGTTTCTCGTTGCATCTCCTGAATAATTTTTCCGGCAGGTCCTATCACAGCGCCGATAAAATCTTTCGGTATTATTATTTGCACGATACGCGGCACAAATGGTTTGTAATCTTCTCGTGATTCCGGCATCGCTTCGTTGATTTTATCCAAAATATGCAACCTGCCTTTTCTTGCCTGTTCCAACGCTTCCGCCATAATTTCAGAAGATAATCCGTTTATTTTAATATCCATTTGGCAAGCGGTAATACCGTCTTTAGTTCCGCACACCTTAAAGTCCATATCTCCTAAGTGGTCTTCATCGCCCAAAATATCTGACAGGATGGCGTATTTTCCGGTTTTTTCATCTGTAATTAACCCCATGGCAATTCCTGACACCGGTTTTAGGATCTTAACACCACAATCTAACAATGCTAATGTTCCTGCACAAACAGTTGCCATTGAGGAGCTTCCGTTTGATTCTAAAATGTCGGAAACAATTCGTACAGTATAAGGAAAATCGGGGCTGTCAAACGGAATCATCGGTTTTAATGCTCGGTGTGCCAAGTTTCCGTGTCCAATTTCGCGGCGTCCGGCGCTTCCTACTCTTTTCACTTCGCCTACCGAAAACGGCGGGAAGTTGTAGTGCAGAATAAAACGGCTGGATCCTTCAATTACGGCGCCATCAATCGTCTGTTCATCCAATTTTGTTCCTAACGTGCAAGTAGTTAGCGATTGAGTTTCGCCTCTTGTGAAAATGGCAGAGCCGTGCGCGGAGGGTAGATAATCGGTTTCAATCCAAATAGGGCGAATCTGATCTAAATCACGACCATCCAAACGGGTTCTGTCGTTCAAAATCATATTTCGCATGGCGTCATATTCAACGTCATGGTAATAACGTTTTACCAATGGTGTTTTCTCTTCGCGCTCCTCTTCAGGGATTGTTTCCAAAAACTCATTCAAAATCGCTTCAAACGCATCACTTCTTTCATTTTTTGTGGTTTGTGCTTTCGCAATAGCATATACTTTGTTGTAAGTGGTTTTGTGTACCAACTCGCGCAGCTCTTCGTCATTATTTTCGTGACAATATATTCGTTTTGGGTTTGCTTTCTCTACCATCGCCGCTAAGTCTAACTGTGCCTGGCACTGAATCTTAATAGCCTCGTGGGCAAAGTTAAGCGCTTCCACCATATCGGCTTCAGAAATCTCTTTCATTTCTCCTTCTACCATCATGATATTTTCCAATGAGGCTGCCACAATCATATCAATATCACTGTTTTCCATCTCTTGCACCGTGGGGTTAATCACAAGTCGACCTTCGATTCTACCCACACGTACTTCCGAAATCGGTCCTAAGAAAGGGATGTCGGAAACGGATAATGCGGAGGATGCAGCCAAACAAGCCAGTGCATCTGGGAGGTTGTTTTTGTCGCCGGAAATCAGTGTAACCAACACTTGTGTTTCTGCGTGAAAGTCATTTGGGAAAAGGGGTCTGAGCGCTCTGTCCACCAACCGAGCAATTAAAATCTCGTATTCTGAAGGTCTGCTTTCTCGTTTAAAGAATCCGCCGGGAAATCGTCCCACCGCAGCGTATTTTTCTTGATATTCTACTTGTAGCGGCATAAAGTCGGTATTTTCTGCCGCCTCTTTTTTGCAACATACTGTAGCGAGCACCATTGTGTCGCCCATTCTAACTACGGCTGAGCCGTCGGCTTGTTTTGCCAATTTTCCAGTTTCAATGGTAACTTCTCTTCCGTCACCCAGTTCAAATTTTTTTGTAATTCCAATCATCGTTTGTAATTTGTTAAATCAGTTGAATTTATTTCTTCGTTGTTCTTAAATAGTAATTATTAATGCAAAAAAAGGCACTTTCAAAATGAAATGCCTTTTTTTGATAATTTTATTGTTTTCATTATTTTCTAATTCCTAACTTCTTGACTATCGCTCTGTAACGTTCAATATCTTGTTGTTTAAGATAGTCTAACATTCTTCTGCGTTTTCCCACCAAATTAATAAGTGAACGTTTAGTGGACAGATCTTTTTTATTTTGTTTCAAATGTTCCGTAAGATGCTTTATTCTGTGTGTGAAAAGCGCAACCTGGCTTTCTGCTGAGCCGGTATCTGCTGCGCCGTTTCCATAATCGGTAAAAATTTGTTGTTTAACTTCAGGTGTCAAATACATGATATTCTTCTTCTTTTGATATTAATACTCTTTTTTTAACAGTCGGCAAAAATATAAAAAAATCAATATGTTAAAAAATATTATAACAATTTTGATTTTAAATATTTTCTATTTTTGCGAAAATTTTTTGAACTATGGATTTAGTATTTCTCAAAAGAAAAATATATAAAATTGGAGAGATAAAAGCCATAGTAGAAATTAACAGAAAAGGTGCTACTAATCAATAACCACAATTGTGATTTTCCGTTTTCTTGAACTTCTTGGCAACTATTTCCTTTTTCTTTGGCGTATCTTTTCAAAGCCGGAAAAATGGAGCGAGTTTTTCAAGAAACTCTTAGAAGAGATGTATTCAATGGGGATTGGCTCATTGGTTATTGTGATGATAGTCTCTGTATGTATGGGTAGCGTAATTACACTCCAAACTGCCCTGCAACAAGCAGGAAGCAGTTGGATTCCCGCTTGGACTATCGGTTATACAGTGAGAACATCCGTAATCTTAGAGTTGTGTCCCACTATTATCAGTTTGTTGTTGGTTGGTAATCTTGGTTCTCGAATTACAGCAGAAATTGGGAGTATGCGCGTTACAGAACAAATTGATGCTTTAGAAGTTATGGGGATCAACCCTGCTTCCTATTTAGTACTCCCCAAAATTTCTGCCTCTCTTTTTGTAAATCCGGCATTGATTATTATCAGTATTTGTTTTGCATTGCTAGGAGGATATGTTACGGTGCTTGCCACGGGATTTATTTCCACTTATGATTATTATGATGGAATAACATACTATTTTTTGATGTCAGATGTAAGGTATGCTTTGACTAAAACCATTATTTTCGGGTTTGTAATAACTTCAGTGGCAGCATTTTATGGTTATAAGATTGAAGGTGGAGCGCTGGAATTAGGCAGAGCAAGCACTCAAGGTGTTGTAGTTGCCAGTTTTATTATTTTAATTCTTAATTTATTGATTACTAATATTATGCTAAATTAGAATGATTATAGTTGAAAAGGTAAACAAGTCTTTCGGGGAAAAACAGGTATTGCACAATATCAACCTCTCTTTTGAAAAAGGAAAGGTAAATTTGGTCATTGGAAGGTCGGGTTCAGGAAAAACAGTATTAATGAAATGTTTAATCGGTTTGTTGACCCCTACAGAAGGAGCTATCTACTACAGCAATAAAGATTTTCATCATTTATCTTTTAAAGACCAAAAAATGTTACGCATGGATATGGGGGTTGTATTTCAAGGATCAGCCTTATTTGATTCATTGTCCATTGAAGAAAATGTGATGTTTCCACTGAATATGCTTACCCATCAAACTTTTCAGGAAAAATTAGAACGAGTGAATTATTGTCTGCATCGAGTAGATTTATTCAATGTAAATAACTTATATCCATCGGAATTGAGTGGTGGAATGAAAAAGCGTGCTGCTATTGCGCGCGCTATTGCCATAAACCCTAAATATCTCTTTTGTGATGAGCCTAATTCCGGTTTAGACCCCAAAACATCTCTCATTATTGATGAATTGATTTCAGGGATTACACACGAATTTGGGATGACTACAGTGGTTAATACACACGACTTAAACTCAGTAATTACTATAGGAGAAACTATATCTTTTATACGTGATGGGTTATTAGAATGGCATGGAAATAAAGAAGAAGTGCTTATTTCTAACAATGATAGTCTTAATGATTTTATTTATGCCCAGCCAATTACACAGATGATTAGGAAGTTTGTTTAAAAATGACAAAACTTCCCAAACCCCATTTTTGAAGTCTATACTGCATTGAAGTTTTAATTACACCAAGCCCATATTTGATACTTCTATAAAAATTAATTGATGAGGCTTCTATAAAATATTTAGTTGGACAAGTTATCTCAGCTATTTCGTAATTCGCATAGAAAATTTGTGCCAACATTTGGTTATCGAACACAAAATCATTAGAGTTTGACAAGAAGTTAACTTTTCGTAACACTTCCGAAGAAAAAGCACGATATCCTGTGTGGTATTCAGCTAACTTTTGATTCATGAGGATGTTTTGGAACAGTGTCAAAAATCTGTTTGATATGTATTTATATAAAGGCATTCCTCCTTTTTTCGCGCCTTTTCCTAAAATGCGCGAACCTAAAACAACAGGATATACACCATTTACAATAATGTATGACATAGCTTCAATTAATTTTGGTGTATATTGATAGTCAGGATGGAGCATTATTACCACATCTGCTTTTAGTTCTAATGCTTTTTTATAACAACTTTTTTGATTTCCGCCATAACCCAAATTTTTGTTGTGTTCTATAATATGTTTAATACCCAGTTTTTTTGCCACCTCAATAGTTTCATCTGTCGAATTGTCATCTACCAAAACTACCTCATCTACAATTTCAAAAGGGATTTCATGAAAAGTATTTTCTAATGTTAATGCTGCGTTGAAAGCAGGCAAAACGACACAAATTTTATTGTTTTTTAGCATATAATGAAATGAAGTGCAAATTAAGAAATATTATTGATTCATAGCAAAATAAAATAAAGATTGCTAATTAAATGATTTAATTACTTAAAAAAGAAAAATCATGTATTTTCGCAAATATTTTTTATTTATAAAAATGTGTTATTATATGATAAGAGGAGAACATATCATTTATGAATTTTTTGAAAAAAAAGCTACAAAACGTGACAAATGGAGACGCCGTAATCGTTTTTACCATAAAGTTATTGAGAAACAATACTCATTTATAATACCCAAAGGTTCAATAGTATTGGAATTAGGATGTTCTACCGGTGATTTGCTCAATGCTGTAAAACCTTCTAAAGGAATTGGAGTCGATTTCTCACAAAATGCACTTGATATAGCTCAAAAAAAGTATCCCCACCTCCAATTTGTTCATGCTAATGTACTTGATTTTGTTCTCGAAGAATCTGTTGATTATGTTATTGTTTCCGACTTACTTACTTCCTTGTGGGACGTACAGTCTTTCTTTAAACGACTAAAAGAATATGTTACTCCCAATACAAAAATTATTATCTCTAGTTACAATTTTATTTGGGAACCCATTTTAAGGTTTGGAGAGTTTTTGAGACTAAAAGATAGACAACCACTTCAAAACTGGTTATCAACACAAGATATTAAGAATTTACTTTATCTTAATGATTTTGAAATTGTTAAAAATGAAAAAAAACTTCTTTTCCCAAAATTTATACCCATTTTTAATGCTATTGTAAACAAGTTTTTTGCAAACCTACCCTTAATAAACCGACTAAACCTAATTCAGTTTATCACAGCTCGTCCAATTGCCCCAAGTTCAAAAGAATACTCTGTTTCTATTGTAGTTCCTGCCCGAAATGAAAAAGGAAATATTGAAAATGCAATAATACGCACACCGAAATTTGGCTCTCATCAGGAGTATATTTTTATTGAAGGTAACTCTTCAGATGGAACTTATGAAGAGATACTTCGTGTGCAAAAAGCATATCCTGAAATAGATATAAAAGCCATGAAACAAACAGGAAAAGGAAAAGGAAATGCAGTTCGTGAAGCCTTTAATGAAGCTCACGGTGAAATATTAATGATTTTAGATGCTGACTTGACAACTCCGCCAGAAGATATGCCCAAATTTTACGAAGCATTAAAAGAAAATAAAGGTGAGTTTATTAATGGCTGTCGATTGGTTTACCCTATGGAAAAAGAAGCCATGCGATTTCTTAATTTGTTGGGAAATAAATTCTTCGGGTGGTTTTTTTCATTTCTTTTAGGACAAAAACTAAAAGATACTTTGTGCGGAACAAAAGTATTGTTCAAAAAAGATTATGAAAAGATTCTGGCAAACAGAAGTTATTTTGGTGATTTTGACCCTTTTGGTGATTTCGACCTGTTGTTTGGCGCTGCAAAATTAAACTTAAAAATAACAGAAATCATTGTGAGATACAAGGATAGAGAGTATGGATCAACACAGATTAGTCGCTTTGCTCATGGATGGCTGCTTATTAAAATGAGTCTGTTTGCTGCAAGAAAAATTAAATTCAAATAATATTTTTATATGAAAAAAAATAGATTTTATCCAATTCTTCTGCTCATTCCTCTCTTTATTATTGTTTGGGGAATCTTTTATTTCAACTTATATGACACTTTTTACTCACGAAACGTTGATCCGGAATATCCTTATCTTATTAATGGTTTAAACGTTGCATTACTGGAGTTTAATCGTATCGGACATTTTGACCACCCCGGAACTCCCTTTCAGGTGTATTGTGGGCTCATTATTCGTATTACTCATCTTTTTACAGGAAAAGATTCAATTGCTCAAGATGTATTCAACCGCCCCGATTATTATTTAACCGCAATTAATTATTCATTAGTTATTCTGCAATCTTTATTATGTTTTTTTATTGCGTTTGTAGGACGAAAACGTGAAATAAAAATATGGCAGATCATCTTATTGCAATCCGGCGTTTTGTTTAATGTACTGATGTTGACACTATTTAATAGAGTAATTCCCGAAAGATGGTTTATGGTAATCGCTCTTCTTTTTATAATTGCTTATTTATTATATGGTTACAAAGACAAACACCCTTTAAAATTTGCTATAGCAAGCGGCGTCATTATGGGAATGGGGTTGGCAACAAAATTCAATTTCTTACCTATTTTATTTTTGCCTTTTCTCCTCATTAATTCAAATAAAAACCGTCTTGTTTATGCAGCTACAGGAATAGCTTCATTTTTCCTGTTTCTGTTGCCTATTATTAAAAAATTTGGTGATTACCGAGATTTTATTAAATCAATTGCTACTCATGACGGAATTTACGGGCAGGGTGCAGAAAGAATGTTTGACCTCGAGAGACTGAGAACAGGATTTATTCAAGTATTTGAAAGTGCACCCGAACTGATATTTGTTATTTTTGCAATTATAGCAGCTCTTTTTTTTGCAATACTTTATAGAAAAAAGGAAAAAACTAACAGAGAAATTCTATTTTTTTCAGGATTCCTTTTTATTGTATTATTCCAAATTTTAATGGTTTCAAAACATTTTAAAAACACTTATCTGATCCCTTTAATTACATTTTACCCCATATTTTTGTTTCTATTCGACAATTTTATGCATAAAATAGGCACCGGAAAAAAATGGAGCCTTTTGCCCGCAATTTTGCTATTCATCATTTGTATTGGTTATACCTCAACTCGTTTGATAGAAAATGAAAAATATCGGGAATACTGGATAACTCAAAGGGAATCATTAAGAACCTATGTTTCTGAAAATTTACCCAAAAACGCATTATGGTTTGTTGAACCCACATGGGAAAGTGCGCCTTATGTTGAAAATGGAATTGTTTACGGATTATGTTATTCACATTGCAACAAGAAATATATTTATGAATTAATTCATAAAAATCCAAATATTCTTTCATACAAAGATTCTAAAGTATTAATTTGGCAAAGATATGAGGTTCTCATTGACAGTCTCGTTGTAACGAATACTCCAATCCATCTCTATTCCTCTCCTGGTCGTAATGCGGAAACGCTTATGGAAATTTTGGAAAGCGCTGCACAAAGAAATGGTGTCACTTTTACTACAGACACGTTGTTTTCAAACAGTGAGCTAAGATCACACATTATTGTGATGCAGAATAAACAATCGGAACAGAATTGGAAAACAGAAAATTACGCTTCTCGCGAAGCCGAAATTCAATATTTCATTAAATCTATTTATGGTACACCCGAATGGTTAGAAGTTGTAAAGGAGAAAGCCTTGGATCAAAATATTCCCTTAGATTCAATGGTTTTGCTTGATGCAATTTATATGACCGATAATCAATAAATTTAATAAATGAGTTATGAATAATACTAAAGTAGCGCTTATTACCGGCATAAACGGACAAGATGGTTCCTATCTTGCCGAATTTTTATTGGAGAAAGGATACAGAGTTCATGGGATGTTGCGGCGTGCCTCCTATTTCAATACCGGAAGAATAGAACATCTATACTTTGATGAATGGATTGAAGATATGAAACAGAAACGGAGCTTAGAACTTCACTATGGCGATATGACAGATTCCTCATCTATTTTAAGAATCATTCAAACAATTCAACCTGATGAGATCTACAATTTGGCAGCACAATCGCATGTGAAAGTATCTTTCGATGTTCCTGAATATACGGCAGAAACTGATGCTGTGGGTACTTTACGCATTTTGGAAGCCGTAAGAATTTTGAGTTTGGAAAAGAAAACCCGTATTTATCAAGCATCTACATCTGAACTTTATGGAAAGGTTTTAGAAACGCCTCAAACGGAAAATACACCGTTTTATCCCCGCTCTCCTTATGGTGTTGCAAAAATGTATGCTTTTTGGATTACCAAAAATTACAGAGAGGCTTACAATATTTTTGCAGCAAACGGCATCTTGTTTAATCATGAAAGCGAACGCCGCGGAGAAACGTTTGTTACCCGAAAAATCACGCTCGCCGTTGCCCGTATTAAGTATGGCAAACAAAAAAAACTGTATCTCGGAAACCTCAATGCCTTGCGTGATTGGGGCTATGCAAAAGATTATGTAGAATGTATGTGGCGGATTTTGCAGCATGATACTCCCGAAGATTTTGTGATTGCAACCGGCAAAATGCACTCCGTAAGAGAGTTCTGCACACTTGCCTTTGCCGAAGCAGGAATTAATTTGCGCTGGGAAGGTAAAAATGAAAAGGAAAAAGGGATTAACATAGATACCAACGAAATTTTGGTTGAAGTTGATCCCAAATATTATCGCCCTACTGAGGTTGACCAATTGTTGGGTGATCCCTCTAAAGCAAAGAAAATACTGGGTTGGAACCCTACTAAAACCCCATTTGAAAAATTGGTAAAACTTATGATTCAACATGATTTAAAAAACATTCAATAAAGATGGAAAAACATTCAAAAATATATGTAGCAGGGCACACCGGTTTGGTAGGCTCGGCAATTGTGCGCTATTTGCAAAAAAATGGATATAAAAATCTGATTTGCAAAGATATTAAAGATTTAGATTTAAGAAGACAACAACCTGTTGAAGAGTTTTTTGCCCGCGAACAACCGGATTATGTCTTTCTATCTGCCGCTAAAGTGGGCGGAATCTTGGCAAATAATACCTATCCTGCACAGTTTCTCTATGATAACTTGATGATAACCACAAACATCATTCATTCTGCATATCTTTATAGTGTAAAAAAACTGTTATTTCTCGGCAGTTCTTGTATCTACCCAAAAATGGCTACACAACCTATAAAGGAAGGATCACTTTTAACCGGAAGTTTGGAACCTACCAATGAAGCTTACGCTATCGCCAAAATTTCAGGATTGGAGTTGTGCAAATTTTACCGCAGAGAATACGGCTGTAACTTTATTTCGGCAATGCCTACCAACTTGTATGGAATTAACGACAACTTCGATTTGGAGAACTCTCACGTTTTGCCGGCAATGATTAGAAAATTTCACGAAGCGAAATTAGCAGGAAAAGAGGAAGTTGTACTATGGGGAACAGGAACACCCATGCGCGAATTTTTATATGTGGATGACCTTGCCGATGCCCTGCTGTTTCTCATGCAAAACTATGCAGAAGAGGAACCGATAAATATCGGACCGGGAGTAGATATTACCATTAGTGAATTAGCCGACATAGTAAAAGAGATTACAGGATATACCGGAAAAATAGTTTACGATACCACCAAACCTGACGGAACACCGCGAAAATGGTTAGACATTTCCAAAATATATGATTTGGGTTGGAAATACAAAACAGAATTGGAAGAAGGAATTGGAAAAGTGTATGAATGGTATAAACTTTTTGAAAAATAATAGAATATCATTCTCTTTATTTATCCAATATCAATACTTCTGTCCGTCTGTTTTTTGCTCGGTTTTCTTCTGTATCATTTGGAACAATAGGCTTTTCTTTGCCGTAGCCGTTGTAAGACAAACGATTGAAATCAATACCATTGTCAATTAAATAGTGATAGACTGTTTTGGCACGCTCAATAGAAAGATTATGATTGTATGATTCCGATCCTTGATTATCAGTGTGTCCAATGACCTCAATTCTAATCGTTTCAAATTTATGAAGATAGTCTAATAAACGTTGTAATTCTGAAAAGGAATCGGGCAATAAATTCGATTGGGCAAATTCAAAATAAATGTTGGGAAGAATAAAAGTTTCACCGACTACTAAAGTTTCTAATAGGTCCACAGAAAACGTATCAATGGAGTTGTAATTTGAAATATATTCATTTTCAACACTATACAATACTGATTCGGGTCGTAGTGTTTCATCTAGTTCAAAACAATAGATATCTAAACCTCCAAATCCTCCGGATCTGTCAGAAGCAAAATAGGCCACATTGCCTTGTGCATTTATAAAAATCCCAGATTCATCTTTATACGAATTAATAGGATAACCTAAATTAACAGGCTTACTCCATGTACTATCGGATTGTAACTTAGAATAGAACAGGTCTTTTCCGCCCATTCCCAAATGTCCATCTGATGAAAAGTAGAGTGTTTTTTGATCAAAATGAATAAAAGGAGAAAGCTCATCATATTGAGTATTGATGACGTTACCAAGATTTTCGGGTTTAGAAAAAACACCTTCTGAGATCATTTCTGTTTTCCAAATATCCATGCCTCCATAACCACCGGGACGGTTTGATGTAAAGTAAATGGTTTTGTTGTCTGCTGACATAGAAGGTTGTGATTCCCAATATTTTGTGTTTACATTAGGCCCACAGTTTTTTGGTTTTGACCAACCATTTTTTTCCCGCTTCGACCAGTAAATATCACAACTGCCGTATCCTGTTGATAAATTACAAATTGTAAAAAACAGATATTTTCCATCCGGTGAGATAGATTGTGCACCCTCATTATTTCCTGTATTAATAGGTTTATTCAAACTTGACCTTGGCTGCCACACTCCAAATTGTTGGAAACTGCTGTAAATATCCTCTTCATGTGTACAATTTTTGCATACTGTTTTTTCATCACGTGGTCGGCGCACAGTAAACAACATCTCTTTACTATCACCGGTCAGAGAGGGGTGATACTCATCCCAATTCGAATTAACATTTTCCCCTAAATTAATAGGAATTATGTTCCCTGCATTTTGCATCGCATCAATCCCAAACTTACATTGTTCAATTTTCCATTGTAAAAAAGAATGGTATTTTAAATCAACTTTAGCTATACATTTTTCAAAAATGGGCAATGCACTTGCATATTTATGTTGTGCCATTTCTTTTTCTGCTTTAGCTACAATTTTTTGAATTTTTTTTGGTAGTTGGGCAAAAAGTAATCCTTGTAAAATGAACAAGAAAAAAAACAGACTAAACAATTTCATGATAAAATAGTATTAATCACCTTTGGATACAATTCATATTCAATGGCATGTATTTTCTGTTCTATTTCTGCCAAGGTTTCTTTTCCTTCCACTTTAAAACACTCCTGTGCAATAATTGTTCCTGTATCCACTCCTTCATCCACAAAGTGGACAGTTACCCCAAATACTTTTACGCCATATTGAAAGGCTTGTTGAATGGCGTTTTTTCCTGGGAATGCAGGCAATAAAGCAGGATGGATATTAATAATACGGTTGCGAAATTGATTGAGCAAAACATCACCAATTAAACGCATGTAACCTGCCAACACCAAAAGAGAAACATTTTTTTCAATCAAAACAGAGGCAATCTCTTTTTCGTACTCTTCTTTAGAGGCATAATTTTTTGGAACAAATGAAAAGACGGGGATATTGTGGTTTTTAGCACGTTTGGTTGCAAAACAGTCAGGTTTGTCAGTAACCAATATCTCAATTTCCACATTCAGTTTTCCTTGTTCTGTTTCATCAATAATTGCTTGGAAATTAGAGCCGTTACCAGAAGCAAAAATAGCTATTTTATTCATTATTAATTTTTTCTAGTGACAGATGTTTTTTAACATTATTATTCAATAATTACATTAACGTCACTTTTTTCAATTATTTTTCCAATCTCAAACACTTTTTCTCCACAATTATTTAAAATATTAATAGTTTCAACAGCATCATTAGGTTTAACAACAACGATCATTCCAATTCCCATATTAAAAATGTTAAACATTTCCCTATGAGGAATCTTTCCCCATTTTTCAAGGAAGTTGAAGATAGGTTTTTTTTCCCAACTATTCTCCACAATTTTTACACTTTGATTTTCTTTTAAGATACGCGGAATATTTTCATCAAATCCGCCTCCGGTAATGTGGCAAATTGCATGAACATCAATAGTATTCAATAGTTCAAGCACAGGTTTTACATAAATTTTTGTAGGAGTAAGTAACACTTCACCTAACTTTCCACTAAGTTCTTCAAAATGCTGATACAAGTTAAAGTTATGGTCTTTCATAACAATTTTTCGTACTAAAGAGAATCCGTTTGAGTGTACACCTGAAGACTGTATTCCAATAAGTTTATCTCCAACATTTACTTTTGAGCCATCAATCAATTTTGATTTTTCTACTGCCCCTACAGCGAATCCTGCAATATCATATTCATCCTCCTTATACATATCCGGCATTTCAGCTGTTTCTCCTCCAATAAGAGCGCAATTTGCCATTACGCATCCATCAGCAACACCTTTAACAATTTGTTCTATTTGAGCCGGATTGTTTTTACCTACTGCTACATAATCTAGAAAAAATAGGGGTTGAGCTCCATGTGCAAGAATATCGTTCACGCACATAGCAACCACATCTTGTCCAATAGTGTCATGTTTATTAAGCCAAAATGCCAATTTCAGTTTTGTACCCACTCCGTCTGTACCACTAACCAACACAGGTTCTTTCATAGCAAGCAAGGATAGGTCAAACATACCTCCAAAACTGCCAATACTACCCATCATGCCGAGACGTTTCGTTTTTGCAATATGTTTCTTTATTCTGCGAACAGATTCATAGCCCGCTTCCAATGAAACCCCGGATTGTTCGTAGCTCAAAGCCATAAAAAATTAGATTATTCTTTTACTAATTTCTTATAAATATTTCCTTTGTAGGTTTGAATAGTCATTATATAGATTCCAGCTTCTAAGTTCGAAATATCAATGCTCATTTTTTCATCCTGATTATTGCTTATAAGTACATAACTCTGTTTTTTTCCATAAACATCAAAAATCTCAATATTACTAATTTTAACCTCGTCACTCATCACTTGGAATTTTCCTGTAGTTGGATTGGGAAATATCGTTATATTTTTATTATTATCAATTTCGTCAATTCCCAAAACGGTTCCATGAACATCTATTTCATTATAAGCTTCTGTGGCTTTAAAAGTAATTTTTCCATCAACAGGCATCCAACTTCCCAAAGGTGGATTAAATCGGGCGTAGATTGTTGCAGGAAGTTGAGATTTGCTTAAAGAAAATGCTTGATACCAATTCTTTCCATTAAGAGAAATCTCAATTTTAGTAGGAGCAGCGATAGCAATATTAGAAGGTACATCTGAAGAAGAAACTAAAATTTCAACAATATCTGAGGAGGTTCCTCCGAAGGCTTCAAAGAATATCTCATAAGGAGAAAGGTCAATATTGAACTGTCCACCTATTTTGAAAGAGGCATCAATAGTATGAGGTTCTAAAACATTTTTAAAAGTATAAGACTTAATTATTCCCAAATCATCTCCATCTACATTAACATTAACAATACTACATCCATTGTCTGCATTTATATCAAATGTTTGAATCCCTCCATGAATTACATTTACATTATCATCGGGTGTTATTCTTCCATTTTCACCTGCAGTAACCTTAATTGGGAAAGTATTAAATTCTATGCCCTCAATTCTAACAATTTGGTCGGCTTGAATATTATTTATGGTATAGGTGTTTTCTGAAGGAGTAATGGGAATATTATTGGCAGTAACTACGAAATTTGATTTGTCATGAGACGGAAGCAAATCTACTTTGAACGAAAAACTACCTCCTGTATTAACGGGCGATGTTGATTCTGAAGTAACTAAACATCCGTAATATGCGGGGAGGAATACATGATAGTTTGATTTAGAGCCACCACCCATAAAATCAAAAGTAATATAATCTCCCTGAACAGAAATATTTGAAATAGGTTTATTGGTAGGCACTCCGCCCCAAGAGATCATAGCAGGAATGCTTGTGTTCTTGAAAGATGTATTATTTCCGTTTCCGGGCCAAGGGCAAGAGCCAGAATTAATATTTCCGTATTGTTTTTGTTTATCAACACCAGCTTCAGGAACAGCCACCGGCGCATTAGCGGAGACAGGATAAAAACGCTGCCAACTGGTAGTATTTCCACTAGAGTTATAATTTTCAGTACAGCGATAGATTAAAAGATTTTGTCCAGGAATGTAAGCATCAAATCCTGCTTTAGTTCTATTTTCTAGTATAAAATATTGTTCTGAACAACCCGGGTCAGAATGAGGAACATTGATTCTATAAAATGCATTTTTGTAAATTCTTGAAAGAGGAACGGTTACTGTTTGCGGAGTATTTAATTCTATTACAGTAGCCCAATCATAAGTATATACTTTAGAACGTGGATTGGGGTGGGCGGGAGTTGATCCTCCATCATTATGAGCACCGCTGGCTTGCAAATCCCAATATCCCGTTCCTTCATATTGACCACCAATTGCATAATTAGTATCATAGTAATCTGGAGCACCTAATGCATGGCCAAATTCATGGCAAGGTGTTCCGATACCACTAATTAAATTTCCGTTTGTACCTTTAAGTTCTGATGAGCATGAATATTTTTGAACAATATATCCACCATAAGGAAAATTAAAGTTGGATTGATTATGCGCCCAAATACAATTATTACATCCATTTGATTGATCATATCCAGCGTAAATAGCATAAAAACTAGGTATGATATTTCCGTTTGCAAATGGAGCCAAATCAACACCGGCATCAACAACTGCCTCGAACGCTTCCCTTGCAAAAAGTGTCCATCTTGCATCCGGAGTATAGTAGGAAGCATTGTTTTTGGTAAAATAAGGACCTGTTATTGTGGATGTAATAGTTAATGTATTGTAGGATGCTTCCAAAAAGTAATCTTTTAAACTTCCATTAAATCCGGTTTCATAATAATGAACTTGGTTAAAAAGCATTTCAAAATCTTCAACCGATCTTTTGTAAGTTCTGTCCGGAAATTCCATAAGTATAACTAATAATTTTCGTTCTCCTTTTGTTTCAACAACCCCTTTTGAAGATTCAATTTCGTATATTTCACGGAGTTGCATATATTGGTAAACTTGCTTGTCGCTATAAAACAAATTAATGTTTACATTTTGTAACCATGCATTAACTTCGGTGGAACGGTTAGAAATTTCTGTAGCAAAATAATCTGATGGTTCCATATCTCCTGATTCGTTAAGTTGTGCATAGCAAAAATAGCGATCGGAATTAAGAAGTAATGTGTATCCGTCTAATGTAACAGCCCAATTGATAAATTCGTCTCCTTTCATAATGAGCGTGAGTTCCTCACCATTAGGCTGCGTAACTGTTACAGGATATGGATAAGCAGGAACGGCAAAAGTTTGTAAACAAACCGTTGAAATAAATAATAAAAATAAAAGTTTTTTCATTTTTGTAAATTTTAATTGTGAATATTAAGATTTGATAATTTTTTTATATACTATTCCCGAAGATGTTTGAATTACTAAGATATATATCCCTGTTGATAATTTCGAAATATCAATAACCGTTTGTGGTGATCCGCAAGGTAAATCAGATATCACTTTTCTACCGTAGATGTCAAAAATATTCATATTACTAATTTTCAATTGTCCACTGGTTTCTGAACATGCCGAATCATAAATTGTCAATTTTCCTGTTGTAGGATTAGGATAAACATCAATGGCAGAAGTTCTGTTTTCATCTATTTGTAGAATAATATTTCCAATTAAGACAATTTCTGCGTAAGCATCAGTGGCGCAAAGGGTAATTTTTCCTAACTCATTTTCAAGTTCATCTTCACCCGGACAATATCTAATATACAATTTGTAAGGAAGTTGCGCTTTACTTATAATAAAGGATTTATACCATTTAGTTCCATTATTAGATATTTCAAATTTATTGGGTGCTGTAACATGAATATTACTTTCTATTTTAGTTGAAGAGATCGTAGTTAATTGCTCTTTTGAATTAACTCCCGGGGGAGAATTAAATTCCAATATGTGAGGTGAAACAGAAATAGAATATTTGTCTCCATATTTAAAACGAGCAGAAATAGCGTGAGGTTCGGAAACATTTTTAAAAACATAATGACTCATTGGGCCAACAGGAATTCCATCTACAAAAACATTTTCAATACTAAAACCTATATTGGGAGTAACATCAAAATGCTGAATATTTCCTACAGGTACAGCCACTGTTCCACTTGGAGAAATTATTCCGTTTGGTCCTGCATTAGTAGTGATATTTATTGTATTATACTGCAACCCTTCAATGGTTATGATTATATCTGATTGTATATTAGAAATTGTATAAATATTGTTAGAAGGAGAAATAATTTCACCATTTGATTTTACGATTAGGTTTGATTGGTTGTGAGAAGGAAGTAGGGAGATACTAAATTCAAAATTTTCACCGGAAGCTACCGGAGAAACCGAGTTAGATTCAGGAATAATTTTACATCCATAGTAGTTAGGAATGAAAACGAAATAATTATCTTTTGGACCTCCTCCAAGAATATCAAAAGAGATAAAACCTTGATTAACGATAATATTTGTGATGGGTAATTCCGTAGGTTGTCTGTTCCAGGATATCATTGCGGGAATTGTATTATCTGTAAAATCAATTTTACCAGTATAACCGGGCCAGCTACACAGAGGGGAATTAATGGAACCGTAATCTGTCTGGCAATTTGTCCCTGAATTCGGAAGATCAACGGGTGAATTAGCGGCAACAGGGTAAAATTTCTGCGGGCTTGTTGTGTTCATACCACTCATGTTAGCGGCACAATGATAAATGAGCATGTTTACACTCGGAATATAATCATCAAATCCGCCTCTAATTTTATTTTCGAGAATATAATACTCGTTAGGTGTTTTTGTATTAATTCTATAATAAGCATTATCGTAAATACGGGCTGACGGAATTGTAACTGTTTGGGCGCTATTTAATTCCAATGCTTCTGCCCATCCGTAAGTATATACTTTTGAGCGTGGGTTTGGGGGCGCCGGTGTTCTTCCGTTATCATTCCAGCTACCACTTGCTTGCAAATCCCAATACCCTGTTCCTGAATATGAGCCGTTTTCTCCGTAGTCAGTATCATAATAATCTGGCGCACCTAAGGAATGGCCAAATTCATGACAAATCACACCAATCCAAGTGATATTGGTACCACTGCCACCTTGCAACTCCGGAGAACAAGCATAAGAGGATACCTTCACTCCATCAAAATAAAGAGGGTCAATATTCCAGGCGTGAGACCAAATACAATTGGCACCTCCTCCGGCTTCTTCACCATAGCCAGCAAAAATCATATAAAAACTGGGAACTTCTCCATTATCAGTAAAATCTGAAAAATTGACTCCGCTGTTATGAGCCGCATAAACCGCTTCGGTAGCAAGTTCCCTTGCAGGCAAAAAACCATTCCCATAATATGCCCACTTGTTCTTTGCAGTGAATGGACCTACTACTGTAGTTTGAACATCCAATTTGTTATATGAAGACTCAAGAAAAAAATCTTTCACACTCCCATTAGCTCCATACTCTGTATATTTAACCTGATTAAACATATTATTAAAATCCTCCTGAGTTTTAATAAAAGGCTTGTCGGGAAATTGCATTAAAATGGTTAATAATTTTCTTTCGCCGATGGTATTACCTCTACTTCCTTTGCTTTCATTTTCTACCATACTGCGAATTTGTTGATAAACAGACATTTGACAGCTGCTATATCGCAGATTTTTCGAGGTTTGTGATAACAGGTTGTTAGCTTCTGCACTTCTATTTGATATCTCTTCTGCATAAAAAATAGAAGGTTCAAGGTTTCCTTCTAAATTCTTTTGAGCATAACAAAAATACCCTTCTGCATTATACAAAAGAGTATATCCATCTAACGTAAGTGCGAATTTAACAAATTCATCGCCTTGCATAATTATCGTAACTTGCTCACCATTAGGTTGTGTAAAAACTATGGGATAGGGATATGCAGGAACTGAAAATGACTTGATAAAAAAGATAACTGAAAAAAAGATAAAGAAAGTTTGTTTCATAAAGTGAGTTATAAGTTGGCAAAAATATTTTTTTTTTTAATATAGAACATTTTTTTCTACAATAAGCTCACAAATAGCATACTATAGCTTTCAGTTCTCCGCTTGTAAAGATGATAGTAAAAAGAAAGCGGCTATTTTTATGACAAAAAAAAATGATTGTAAGAAAATTCTGCACAAAAAAACTATTTTTGCTGATTCTTATGAAAAAACTCATTGCTGTATTTTTTACTCTCTTGATAATCTCATCATTAATTGCCCAAAAGGTTACCCTTTCGGGTATTGTAAAAGATGCAACAAACGGGGAAACAATTGCAGGTGCTTATATTATTTTAAAAGATACACTTTCTAAAACTGCACCAACCGGCTCCGTCACAAATAGTTCAGGCTTTTATTCTATCACTGTTGAGAAAGGAACTTATCTTTTAAATATTAACTATTTGGGATATAAACAAATTTCCGAATCTATTTCAATTATTTCAAATCAAAAGAAAAATATTGAAATTGAACCTACTGCAATAGTTACCGATGAAGTAGTAGTAACAGGACAAGCTGCAGATAGAAACGTTACTGCTGTGGAGGTTGGTAAAATGGAGATGAAAATTGAAACTATTAAAACAATGCCTGCTTTTATGGGCGAGGTAGACGTACTCAAATCTATTCAATTACTCCCCGGAATACAATCAGGTTCTGAAGGAAACAGTGGATTCTATGTACGTGGCGGAAATGCCGACCAAAACCTTATCTTGTTAGACGAAACACCTATATATAATCCCGGACATCTCTTCGGTTTTTTCTCCATTTTTAATGCCGACGCACTGAAAGGAATTGAAGTCATTAAATCTGGAATGCCTGCAAATTACGGAGGTAGATTAGCATCCATTATTGATGTGTATCAAAAGGAGGGAAATATGAAAAATTATGAATTTGATGGAGGAATCGGTGTTATTTTTGCACGTTTTACTGTTCAAGGTCCGATAATAAAAAATAAAGCTTCTTTTATTGTCTCAGGTAGAAGAACTTATATTGATTGGTTAGTTCAACCTTTTCTTAAAAAAGATTCTCCTTTAAAAGGTGCTAAATTTTATTTCTTTGATTTGAATGCTAAATTTAATATTATTATAAATGAAAAACACAGAATCTATATAGGAGGTTATTATGGAAATGATGTTTATGGCTTTAAATCAAAAAATGGAAACATTAATTCTGTATTTAAATGGGGAAATGGAGCTGCTTCTGTACGTTGGAATTATATTGTTTCTCCTAAACTGTTTTTGAATACTTCCGGTACTTTTAGTGACTATCAATTTGTAACGGAAATGAAACAGGGAGTTTATAATTTTGGAATCTCTTCAGGAGTTAGAGATTATGCATTAAAATCTGAACTTACTTTTTTACCCAACCCAAACCATATTACAAAATTTGGAATACACTATATTTTTCACACTTTTTTCCCTTCTGATTATGATATTGAAGCAGGCCAAAACAACAATCTTTCCATTCCTAAGTCAAAACCTTTTTATGCCAATGAATTGGCAATTTATGGTAATGATGAATGGAATATTGTAAAATGGCTTAAGATTAGCTACGGGCTCCGTTATTCGCACTTTTCACATATTGGAAAATTTAACCGTTTTATCTTGGATGACGATTTGAAAATTATTGATTCTATTGTATATAAATCCGGACAAATTGCCAAACAATATAATTACATAGAACCTAGACTATCAGCACGTTTTTTGATTGACACTAATACTTCTATTAAAATTTCTTACACTTTAAACAACCAATATTTACATCAAATTTCAATGGCAACAGTCTCTTTACCCACTGACGTTTGGATGCCAAGTACTTCTTTTATTAAACCTCAAATTGGCCATCAGGTATCTTTAGGATTATTTAGAAACTTTTTTAAAAATATGTTTGAAGCCTATATAGATGCCTATTATAAACAAATGAAAAGTTTATCTGAATATCAGGACGGATTAGATTTTTCATTTTTACAAGTCAACCCTGATCAAATACTTACACAAGGAAAAGGCTATTCTTGGGGAATAGAATTTTTCTTCCAAAAAAATACGGGCTGGTTTACCGGATTTATTGGCTATACCCTCTCGTTTACTAAAAGAAATTTCCAAGACCTTAACGGAAAAAATTGGTTTTGGGCAAAATATGACCGCAGACATGATATTTCAGTCAGTTTGAACTTTGAAGTAATCCGTAACAAACTATCTATTTCGGCAGTATGGGTTTTTGCAAGTGGAAATACTATGACAATACCTATTGGATACTACTTTTTTAACGGAAACTTAATTACAGAATATAGTGATAGAAACGCATACCGGATGCCACCCTATCATCGTTTAGATATTTCAATAAATTGGAATATCATTAAACGAAAACACTTTGAAACAGGTCTTAATTTCTCAATTTATAATATCTATAACCGTAAAAATCCTTTTTTTCTTTTTTATGAAACAACAACAAATTTCGATATTGAAGCGCAACCTCCAATATTTGATATGACAACAAAAGCTTACAAAATGAGCTTGTTCCCCATCATTCCTTCAATTAACTGGAACTTTAAAATTAAATAAATACTGCAAATTATGTCCCAATCTTTTTTTATTAAAATCTCTTGCCTTTTTGCCGCACTCTTTGGATTTGTGTTTAGTTCAACTTCTCTTCAAGCACAACATCTTTTTGCGGTAAACCAAAACAATTTATCACAGGAAAATAGAATACAATTATTGAATCAAATTTCAAATTGTGAGATATCTACTTTACAAATGGTTAAAAATAATGAAAATAAAAATGTTTTCCCTGTTGTTTTTTCATCAACACAAAATACGCAAATCATTATTTTAAATGAACTTACTGGAAATAGCGTGGTGATAACGCCTGTTAATGAAGCTATTACAGAATTTCAGTTGACACCTTTTTTTATTGAGGAATTAAAACAAGCTACACTGGGAGAAGCAGACCGCTATTTGGTTGTGGAAACGACATCCGATTTTTCTGTGAAAAAAGTTTTCTCTGTATATGTTTCAAGCGACGAACCCTATATTCCTCGCTATTTTTATGGAAAAAAAGAGAATGTAAAAGAAGCTTTACCGAAAGACCGCCAAATTATTCATATTTTCAAAGAGAAACCACAAATTATTTCTGCTTTTCCGAATGATCCTGCGCAACAAAGCTATATTGCACAAATAGAAGAAGAGATGAGTTACTATGTGTATATGTATAAACTTCCTGATGGTACTTTATGTATTTATGATGAACATTTTAATCCGGATAATACAAAAAGTTCCGGTAGCGTTGGAAATTACTTAGAATTTGAGCTTACAGGTACTTTGAATGACTTGCAAAGATCTGCTACTGAATTTGGTTTAGAACTCTGGAGCAATGAGTTGGCAGGAACAGTACCCGTTTCTATCAATGTTGATTTTTATCCCTTAGGTGCCGGAATTATTGGTATGTCTTTCAGAACCCAAAACTTCCTTGATACTGAAACTAATACTTGGTATTGTTCAGCTTTGTGGAATCAATTGGTGGGTTATAATGCCACTTCGATGAATGATATTTCAATATTAATGAGCTCTAACTTCAACTTCTATTTTGGCTATGATGGTGTTACAAGCAAAATTGATTACGTTACGATTGTGATACACGAAGTAACCCATGGACTTGGTTTTTATTCCATGTGTGACAACTATGGTACTTATTCATACACTACTGAAGAAGGATATTGGGAAAATACTGATTTTCCTGGTATTTACGACCGTATGTTGTATAAAGGAATAAGTGGACCTTGTTTAACAGAATTAAATCAAAACGAACGTGCCGAATTAATGACAAGCAACAATATGTATGCAGCGGGACCTAACCTTTTGGTAGCCAATGAGGGCGACAGAGTGAAAATTTTTGCCCCTTCAACTTATATGTCAGGTTCTAGTTCGCATCACTGGGATAACAGTGTTACTTTTCCTACTTTTATGAAATTTGCTTATGACTATCCTTTGCATACGTTCAATAATAGAAAAATTGGCATATTTATGGATTTAGGTTGGAAGATACCTGATATTAACCCTGAAGCAATTTGGGTATATTTTTTTGCTAACGGAGGAGAAGGATACAGACCTCCACAGACTTTTATGCCGGGAATTGCTCAGAAATTAAAAATTAATCCTTTCACTAATGCAGGATATTCTTTTTCTAATTGGAACACTTCTTCTGATGGAACGGGAGACTCCTTTTATGATAGAGAAACTATTACCATTTATGAAGATATGAATCTTTTTGTTAAATGGAAACCTAACGAATATACGCTTAAATTTTACGCAGATATGGGTATTGTATCCCCAAAATCAAAACAGGTAACTTATGGAGAGCCTATCGGAGAGCTACCAATACCTGAAAAAGAAGGATATACTTTCAAAGAATGGAAAATTGGGCCCGTAGTAATTGATGAAAGAACAACTTGGAAATATATTTCCGACATGACTGCTATGGCAACATGGGGAAAAATACAGAGAGTGTTTGAAAATCAAAATTTTGTGTCTGTTCAAGTGACGCCAAATCCTACAAACAATTATATAGAAGTATCGATCTTGAATGAAGAATTAAAAATTAATATAGTTGAGTTTTACAACATTGTCGGACAATTGGTAAAAACCGCGCCTATTAAAGAGAAACTTTCTAGAATTGATATTTCCGATCTGAAAGCCGGAGTTTATATGGTTAAAGTTGACAAAAAAATAGTTAAATTAGTAGTAAATTAGTAAAAAAAATATTTATCAATTAACAATAATAATATGAAAAAATCAAACTTATTAAAATTATTTTTGCTTTGTATTGCAATCAGTGGATTTGCTGTGAAAATCAATTTTATTCATGCTCAACACCTTTTCTCGGTAAATCAAAACTATGTACCACAAGATAAAAAAGTACAGCTAATGAATCAAATTACAAATTCAGAAATCACAGCTTTGAATCTTGTAAAAAACAATGAGAATAAAGATCTATTTCCTGTTGCTTTTTCAGATGTACAAAATACGCAAATCATTATTTTGAACGAAGAAACCGGAAATAATGTAGTGATAACCCCTTCGGATGAATCACTTACGGAATTTCTATTAGCGCCATTTTTTACTGAAGAATTAAAACAAGCTACGCTTGGAGAGGCAACTCATTATTTAGTATTGGTAACAACTGTCGATTTCTCAGTGAAAAGCGTTAATTCCATTTCTTTAACTGCAATCGAAAATAATTTTCTTCCTCAATTTTTTTATGGAAAAAAAGAAAATGTGAAAGAAGCTTTGCCAAAAGACCGCCAAATTATTAATATTTTCAGAGAAAAACCCAGGCTTATTTCCGCTTTTCCGGATGATCCCGAACATCAGAGTTATATTGAACAATTAGAGGAGGATATGAGTTATTATGTGTATATGTATAAACTGCCCGATGAAACTTTGATTATTTATGATGAACATTTTAACTCTGATAATGATAAAAGCGAAAGCAAAGTAGGTGAGTTCTTAGAATTTATATTAAGTGGTACATTAAATGCTACACAGCGCACCGCTACCGAATATGCTTTATCGCTTTGGGGAGAGCAATTATTCGGCTCTGTTCCTGTAGATATTAGTGTGTCTTTTTTATCATTAGGTTACGGAGTTCTTGGACAATCTTACCGGCAGCCAAACTATCTTGATACTGAAACAAATACATGGTATTGTTCTGCTCTTGGAAATCAAATGGCAGGGTATAATGTGGTGCCAAATATGAGAGATATCCGGTTAGAGATGAGTACAAACTTCAGTTTTTACTTTGGATTGGATGGGAATACATCAGGATACGATTATGTTACCATAATGCTGCACGAAGTAACCCATGGATTAGGGTTCTATCCCCTGTGCGGAAGTAATGGAGCTTACAGTTATACAACACAGAGCGGAAACTCGCAAAATACTTCTTTTCCCGGGATCTTCGACCGCCAGTTGTTTCAAGGTTTAGAGGGTGAGTGTATTACAGAGTTAAATCAAAGCCAACGCGCTTCTTTAATGATAAGCAATAATTTGTATGCCGGAGCGCCAAATTCTGCTTTGTTAGAAGCTAATGGCGGCGTGCGTGTAAAAATGTATGCTCCAGGCTCTTATCAAAGTGGATCAAGTACTTCACATTGGGACCAATCTGTAAATAACTTTCAAACTTTTATGAAATATGCCTATGCCTATCCTTTACACACTTTTAATACAAGAAAAATTGGGATAATGCTAGATATGGGCTGGACACTGCCAACTACCGAATCAGTATTTGTAAATTATTATGCAAACGGCGGGGAAGGAACTATGTACCCGCAACAATTCACTCCCGATGTTCCAAAACCTTTAATACAAAATATTTTTCAGAAAACAGGATATCTCTTTACACATTGGAACACTTCTCCCGATGGAACCCATGATGAGTCATACGAAGATGGTGAAACCATTTCAATTACTGAAGATATAGACCTCTATGCCCAATGGAAAGCAGGTGAATATACTCTCAGTTTTAATGCTAATGGAGGAACAGTGGATTCTGCTTCAAAACAAGTAACTTTTGATGAACTTATTGGAGAACTCCCTTTGCCCGAAAGAAGCGGCTACACTTTTTTAGAATGGAGAATAGGACCCGCGATTATTACGGATAGTACAATTTGGAACTATCCGCAAAATATGACTACTACAGCATTTTGGAAAATAAGTACTCACATCATTACTGCAACTGCCGGCGAGGGAGGAAAAATATCTCCCTCAGGAGAAAATACTGTTAATGAGGGAAGTAACCTGTCTTTTACCATCACTCCTGATGAAGAATTTATTGTATCAAATGTTTTGATTGATGGGGATAGTATCGGACCCATTGAAAAGTATATGTTTGAAAATATTATTGCTTCTCATACCATTCATGCAGAATTTAAAAGCACAATTGGAATAGCTGAAATTCATAAGAATCTGTCCATACAGATCATTCCTAATCCTGCAAAAAATTGTATTGAACTACGAATTACAAATAAAGATTTAAAAATAAATCAGATTGAGTTTTATAATATTTTCGGACAGTTGGTAAAAACTGTACTTATTCAAGATTATCTCTCAAATATGATTGATATCTCGGATCTTAAAGCGGGAATTTATATGGTAAAAGTAGGCGAAAAAACAGTAAAGTTAGTGGTAAATTAGATGATGAGTTGATATATAATCTCTTCTTACAACTCTACTATCGTAATCCCTGCGCCACCTCTTTCCACTGCATCATCATAGTATTTTGCCACCTCTTTGCTCTTAGAGAGAAATTGTCTTATGACGTGGCGAAGGATTCCGTTTCCTTTGCCGTGCAAAATGGAAACCCTGTGAATGCTAAGCAAAACCGCTTCGTCAATATAAGATTCTAAGGTTTTGAGCGCTTCCTCCGCGCGCATTCCACGCACATCAATTTTTGAGGAGAATTTTGCCACTTTCTCGTTCAAAATGGCGCCAATGCACGTACCATCCAATTTTGCCGAACCACGCTTCACGCTTCGCGCATCATTTTTGCTAATCTTAGTAACCTTAGCTAATTGTGTTTTAAAGGAAATAGAGTTGAATGAAACAGTAACATCATCGTCTTGAAGTTGCGTAACCTCCCCAACGGTCTGAATTTCATTGATAAATACGGCATCGCCTACGCGAATTTTGGGATCTATGGTTTCAATATTCTGCGCTGCCAAGGGCGCCGGTTTTATAGGAACTATGGGCGTTATTTCCTCTATCTGTTCCATTTGTTCAATTATTTTTTCAATTTTTTCTTTGTTATGATGAACCTCTTTACGAAGCGCTTTAGTTTTTTCTGCATCCGCTTTGGCTTCTTTAATCTCGCGAATGACTTTTTCTATCGCCTGATTGGCGCCTTCGATAACAGAGAGCGCCTGATTTTTTGCTTTTTGTAAAATCTCTTTTCGTTGTTTCTCAAACTCAGAGAATTTTGTGCTGTAGTTGGCAATCATCTCTGCCAATTTGTCGTCGGTTTGGGTAAGCCGCTTCAACATATTATCAATCTCAAGTTTTTCTATTTCAATTTCATCCAGTTTCCGTTCATAATCAATTTGAGCAGTACCTGATTTAGAGATTGCATTGTCAATAATTTTTTCCTGCAGTCCAATCTGTCGGGCTATTTCGTAAGTGAAAGAGCTCCCCGGTTTCCCCTGTTTCAACTTAAATAGTGGCTTCATCTGCATAGTATCGAACAACATAGCGCCGTTTTCAGCTTCAGGATGAGCGTCGCAAAAAAGTTTCAAATTTCCATAATGGGTGGTAATAATTCCAAATGATTTTTTTGGATAAAGTTCTTCCAACATCGCCTCTGCCATCGCACCACCCAAGGTTGGCTCTGTCCCTGAACCAAATTCATCAATCAAAAATAGAGATGAGTTATCCAAATATTCCAACATTACTGATAAATGTTTTAAATGCGAACTGTATGTACTCAAATCATTTTCAATAGATTGTTCGTCACCCAAGGCTATAAAGAAAGAGGTAAAGATTCCCATGCCGGAGGTGCTGTCTAAGGGTACTAACAACCCGCATTGCAGCATATATTGCAGTAGTCCTATTGTTTTCAAGCATACCGATTTTCCGCCTGCGTTAGGACCGGAAATAATTAAGATCCTTTTTTCTTTATTCAAATGAATATCTAGAGGCACCACTTTTTTATTTCCGGCATGCTCTTTTTGAAAGGTTAGAAACAGAATGGGGTGGACAGCGTTATTCCACTCCATTATTTGAGTATCAAACAGATGGGGTAATGTGGCATTTATTTCGATAGCAAACATAGCTTTTGCTCGAATAAAGTCTATGGTTCCAAGAAAATCAACTCCTATTAAAAGATTAGGAATAGAGATTCTAATCTGGTTAGCAATTTCTGTCAAAATGCGAATAATCTCTCTTCGTTCGGCGTTGAGCAGATCTTTCAGTTCGTTGTTAGCGTCAAAAACTTCTGTAGGCTCAATAAATACGGTTTGTCCGGTTGCTGATTCATCGTGGATAAATCCTTTTAAACGTCTCTTGAACTGCGCTTGCACGGGAATGCAGAGCCGTCCGTTTCTGATAGTCATCTCTGCATCCTCCTTAACAATTCCATCCTGTTTAGCTACTGACAACAGTTTATTGATTTTCCGATCTGCCTCTCCGGAGATCTTGATAATCTCTCGCTTGATGCGACGCAACTCTTCCGATGCACCATCTCTGAGTTGTCCTTTTGGGTCTATGATTTTGTTTATTGATTCTAATAAATTCTTTTCTAATAGAATATCTTTACACAAATCCCACAAATGTGGATATTTTTCTTCTTCATTTTTAATTCTAAAAAAGACTACTGTTTCCACAATTGCTTGCAAAAATCCGCGTATTTGTGCCAACTCATCAATCTCTAAGAAACTGCCTTCCAAACGAATGGCTTTAATCAGCGGACGCACATCGTTAAAATCCTGTGCTGAAAATGCCGAATCGAATTGTAATAATTGATGAAATTGAAAAGTGACTTCTAACGCCACTGTGAGTTCTTCAAAATTCGTGGAATATTGAATATTGTTCACATATTCTCTCCCCATATTACTCACACACAAATTTTTAATTTGTTCGCGAATAATGTCAAACCCAATTTTTACTTCAAAATTATTCGGATAGATCATGAGGACAAAAATAATCTTTTCTATGGAGTTTCAATATATCTTTTAAACCTTTTCTAAATAATTTTATGTTTCTTTGCTTTAACTATTAAAAAATTGTTAATAGACATATTATAAGCATGTTAGAATACATCAAAGAACTTACACATAAACTGAATCAGCACAATTACAACTATTATGTCTTGGATAATCCTACTATAAGCGATTATGAATTTGACAAAATGTTGGAGGAGTTACTCCTTTTAGAAAAAGAGTTCCCTCAGTTTGTGCAGCCAGATTCTCCTACGCAACGGGTTGGAGGCGAAGTTACCAAGAAGTTTGCTACGGTGGCGCACATGTTCCCGATGTTGTCACTGGGAAACACGTATTCTATAGAAGAGATTACAGAGTTTGACAAGCGAGTGCAAAATGCTTTGCTACAAAAAGCAGTTTATGTTTGCGAACTGAAATATGATGGTGTTGCTATCAGTTTGGTATATGAAAAGGGAAGATTGCTCCGTGCGGTTACCCGAGGCGATGGAATTCAAGGAGACGATGTTACACAAAATGTGAAAACTATCAAATCTATTCCGCTGAAACTTTTTGGAGACTATCCCGATTTATTAGAAGTGCGTGGAGAAATCCTCTTGCCCCACAGCGCTTTTAAAAAACTAAATGCAGATCGCGAATATATTGGAGAACAGCCTTTTGCAAACCCACGAAATGCTGCTTCCGGAAGTCTGAAACTATTAGATTCTGCCGAAGTGGCAAAGCGCGGATTGGATTGCAGGTTCTACTTAGCACTGGGAGAAAATCTCCCTTTTAAAACACACTATGACAGCTTTACAAAACTGAAAGAATGGGGATTTAAAATACCGGAAATCATGCAAAAATGTAACTCCATTGAAGAAATTAAAATGTTTGTCTCCCAATGGGATGTTGAAAGAGAGCAACTCCCTTTTGATATTGATGGTGTGGTAATTAAAGTAAACGACATTGCTCAGCAACAACAGTTGGGGGCTACTGCAAAAAATCCCCGATGGGCAATAGCGTGTAAGTTTAAAGCAAAACGAGTAGCAACACAACTTTTAAGTATTGATTTTCAGGTTGGTAGGACTGGAGTGGTAACGCCGGTAGCAAATCTGAAACCTGTTTTGTTGGCAGGAACTGCGGTAAAACGAGCCTCGCTGCATAATAACGATATTATCCAACAATTGGATATTCATGAAAATGATTGGCTTTATGTTGAAAAAGGTGGAGAGATTATCCCCAAAATTGTAGGAGTAGAGGTTTCGAAGCGAACCGAGAATGCATTGTCTATAGCATTTATTACACACTGTCCATCTTGCAACACACTGTTAATTAAGAAAAATGACGAAGCGGCAACTTACTGCCCCAACGAATGGGGCTGCCCCCCACAAGTGAAAGGAAAGTTAGAACATTTTATCTCTAGAAAAGCCTTGAACATAGATTCGTTGGGAGAAGGAAAGATTGAGATGCTGTTTGACAACGGTTTAGTAAAATCAAGCGCCGACTTTTACAAGTTGAAACCTGAAATGTTAATAGGTTTGGAAAAAAGATTTTTAGGAGAGGACGGTACCGATCGCATTATCAGTTTTCGAGAAAAAACAGTAGAAAATATGTTGGCGGGTATTGAGCAATCAAAAGAGATATCGTTTGAGCGTGTATTATTTGCTCTTGGTATAAGATATGTAGGAGAAACCACTGCTAAAAAATTGGCGCGCTATTTCAAAACAATAGATGCACTTGCCATCGCCACAAAAGAAGAACTGAAAGCAGTAGATGATGTGGGAGAACAAGTTGCCGAAAGTATCGTGCAGTTTTTTAATGCTGTAGAAAATTTGGAAAACGTGGTAAAACTTCGTGAAGCGGGTGTGCAACTTGAACTGAAAGAAGAAAACCAACAGAGCCTTTCCAATATTTTGAAAGGAAAAACAATTGTGATAAGCGGCGTTTTTTCAATCTCCCGCGATGTGATGAAACAAAAAATTGAACTCCACGGCGGAAAAAATGTTTCATCAATATCTAGCAACACTGATTTTGTTGTTGCCGGCGAAAATATGGGATCCGAAAAACGTAAAAAGGCTGAAAAATTGGAAATACCGGTTCTGAGTGAAAGTGAATTTGAAGAGTTAATTGAGAAAAGAAATTAACAAAAACTAATTTTGTTCTGTCGCCGTTAAAAACTTTGATTAATAAAACGAAAAAATATCTATAATAATGAAACCCTTTATGAAATCCGGAAAATTAGGAATTGATTTTAAAAAAGTTAATGAAGCAAAAGCGATAGCAGCTTCTATTGCACAAGAAGTGCAGCAATTTGTAAACCGATATACTACGGTTACAGTAGAGCGCACACTATGTCGTTTATTTGGTATTGATGGCGTGGATGCCCATGAAGTTCCGCTTCCCAACGTAGTTGTTGATCAGTTACACCAATCAGGATTATTGGGACAAGGTACCCTCTTCTTCTTAGGTAATGCTATATTGGAAACCCGACTCACTACTCAGCAAATTGCTGAAAAAATAGCAGAAAACAAGTTGGATATTACTCAACTTCCTATTCATTCGGATGAAGAGATCCAAAATGCTGTGGCTCCTTATATTGAAGCTACACTACAAAAAATTTTACAAAATGTGGAAAAACGGCGTAGCTTTATAGAAAAATTGGGCGAAGGCACTCAACCTTATATTTATGTAATTGTGGCTACAGGAAATATATATGAAGATGTCGTTCAGGCGCAAGCGGCTGCACGTCAAGGAGCAGACATTATTGCGGTGATCAGAACTACCGGACAAAGCCTATTGGATTATGTACCCTACGGAGCTACAACAGAAGGTTTTGGAGGTACTTTCGCCACGCAGGAAAATTTCCGGATTATGCGTAAAGCATTAGATGATGTGGGAGAAGAAGTGGGACGCTACATCCGTTTGTGTAACTATTGTTCCGGATTGTGTATGCCCGAAATTGCAGCCATGGGAGCTTTAGAACGATTGGACGTAATGCTCAACGATGCCTTGTATGGAATTCTGTTTAGAGATATTAATCCGCAAAGAACCTTAGTTGACCAATATTTTTCAAGAATCATAAACGGATTTGCAGGAGTAATTATAAATACCGGAGAAGACAACTATTTAACTACCGCTGATGCCATTGAAGAAGCACATACAGTATTGGCTTCAGATTTGATTAATGAACAGCTGGCTTTATTGGCGGGAATCCCAGAAGAACAAATGGGATTAGGACACGCTTTTGAAATGGACCCCGAATTGAAAAACGGATTTCTTTATGAACTCGCACAAGCTCAAATGACTCGCGAAATATTCCCAAAAGCACCACTGAAATATATGCCCCCTACTAAATTTATGACCGGAAATATTTTTAAAGGACACCTTCAAGATGCACTGTTTAATATGATTGGAATTTGGACAAAACAAGGAATCCAATTGCTGGGGATGCCTACCGAGGCAATTCATACACCATTTATGTCGGATAGATTTTTAGCGATTGAAAATGCAAAATATATATTCAATAATATGGCTAACATTGGTGATGAAATAGAATTTGTAGAGGATGGTGTAATTCGAAAACGCGCGCAATTTATATTGGATGAAGCGATAAAACTATTGAAAGTGATTGAAAAAGAAGGGCTTTTCACAACATTGGAGAAAGGTAATTTTGGCAATGTAAAACGTCCAAAAACGGGAGGAAAAGGACTTCAAGGTGTTGCTGAAAAAGCAACACACTACTTCAACCCATTTATTGAAAAGATGAAATCGTAAGTTAGTTCCTATCATCATCTTCCTCTTCATCTTCAAAATAAACTTTTTTTGCCGGTCCTTCATTTTTATAAAAAAAAGCTAAAACAACTCCTGTGATAGAGCCCGCCAAATGTCCTTCCCAGGAAATGTTTTTTTCGGGAAACAATTGCGGAAAAAATCCCCACACAATACTCCCATATAAAAAAATGATAATGAGAGAAAAAGCCATTAATTTGGGTTCCTGCTTTAAGATAGATATCGTTATTAAAAAAAATGCCAACGCATAAACAATACCACTAGCGCCAATATGAACTCCATTAGTGCCAATAATCCAAGTGAAAATTCCTGCCAGTAAGTAGGTCATCATTAAGAGTAATACCGACTTTTTGTGGAAAAAATAGAAAATGGAAAACAACAAAACTAACAAAGGAATAGAATTGGAACACAGATGCGGCAAATCACCATGCAAAAAAGGCATGGTGAAAATTCCTGACAACCCTGCAATATCTCTTGGCAATAACCCGTAATCATTCCAATGAAACCTAAAAATATCGTTAATGAGAAAAACAACCCATAAAACGGAAACTATTATTACAGATTTTAAGATGGCGTGAAGAAAAAGTTCTCGCTCAAACTCTTTGGTAGTCTCTTGTGGTTTAATAGGAATGGGTTCTTTTTCGGGGGTGGTTTCCATTAAAAAAAATTTGTGCAAAAATAGAATAATATCAAGTAATAAAAAATAATATCTTTGCCCAAATTTTTATAAATATTATTAACCTAAAATTCAATACATTATGAAAAAAATCAAGATTGGTATCAACGGTTTTGGAAGGATTGGACGTTTGGTGTTCCGCGCTTCCATACAAAGAGATGACGTGCAAGTTGTTGGAATTAACGACTTGTTAGACGTTGATTATATGGCTTATATGCTGAAATATGACACGGTACACGGTCAGTTTAAAGGCGATGTGGCTGTAAAAGATGGCAAATTAATCGTAAACGGAAACGCCATTCGCGTTACGGCAGAAAAAGACCCCGCAAATTTAAAATGGGGCGAAATTGGAGCCGAGTATGTGGTAGAATCTACAGGCTTGTTCTTAACCAAAGAAGCTGCTCAAAAACACATTGATGCCGGCGCCCGGGTGGTGGTGATGTCAGCCCCTTCAAAAGATGATACGCCGATGTTTGTAATGGGTGTTAACAACAAAAGTTACAACGGCGAAAACATCGTTTCAAATGCTTCGTGCACTACCAACTGCTTGGCTCCTATTACAAAAGTGTTGCACGACAAATTTGGATTGTTAGAAGGATTGATGACCACTGTTCACGCAACTACCGCCACTCAAAAAACAGTGGATGGTCCCTCTGCCAAAGATTGGCGTGGAGGACGTGCCGCCGCCGGAAACATTATCCCATCTTCTACCGGAGCCGCAAAAGCGGTTACCAAAGTGATTCCCGAACTGAAAGGAAAACTCACAGGAATGTCTTTCAGAGTACCTACGCTTAATGTTTCCGTTGTGGATTTAACCTGCCGGCTTGAGAAAGCCACCACTTACGAAGAGATTAAAGCAGTAATGAAACAGGCTTCCGAAAATGAACTGAAAGGGATATTAGGTTATACGGAAGACGCAGTAGTTTCTTCCGATTTTATCGGCGATGCTAGAACTTCAATCTTCGATGCCGAAGCCGGTATTATGCTGAATCCTAACTTTGTGAAAGTGGTTTCCTGGTACGACAATGAGATGGGGTACTCTCATAAAGTGGTGGAGTTGATTGTATATATCAATAGTGTGAAATAGCGGTTAATTATTTCAATAACCCGTTTTGTACAATTGATGTAATTGATAAATTCATGAAACATTGTTTATGTAAGTATGACAAACAAAATTTCAGCTGTCATTATTACTTTTAACGAAGAGCGCAATATTGCCACGTGTATCCAATCATTACAAGAGGTGGCAGATGAAATCATTGTAGTTGACAGTGGTTCTACAGATAAAACGGAAGAGATTTGCAAACATCTTGGAGCAAAATTTATTGTGCGTCAGTGGGATAATTTTAGTTCTCAGAAGAATTATGCCAATAGTTTAGCCTCTTTCGATTATATCTTGTCAATTGATGCTGATGAATTATTATCTACTAAATTGAGAAATTCAATTTTGATAGAAAAACAACATCTTAATTATGAGGCATATCATTTCAATCGGTTGACATATTTTTTAGGCAAACCCATTAAACATTGTGGTTGGTATCCTGACAAAAAAGTTCGATTATTCAATAAGAACACCTCCTATTGGAAAGGTGATGTTCATGAAACTTTGGTTCTTTCTCAGACACCTGTATTTTTATCCGGTGATTTACTGCATTACACTACTGATAATTTGTTTTCACAAATTGAGAAAGTTAATAAATATTCTGAAACTTATGCCCTTGAAGCAGTTGCAAAAGGAAAGAAGGTCTTTTTATTGAAATTAATTTTTAAACCACTATTCAAATTCTGTAGCGTTTATTTTTTGAAACTTGGTTTTATTGATGGTTGGAATGGTTTTTTGATTAGTTGCCTGACCTCATTTGATACATTTCTGCGTTTGTGTAAAATGAGAATTTTGACTAAAAAAAAACAGACTATTTAAAAAGACAAAGAAAACGCTCAAAGTAAAATGCAATACTTTTGGGCGTTTTTAATGTTTGTGGATTTTTTTTACCCATTTGCAAATAATATCGGTAAAATATTCTTGCTGTAATCCCCCATCTCTTTAAAAACAGTTTTCGTCCATCGCGAATACTTTTTTTATTAATTTTTGTGGTTGAAATTTCCAAGAAATGATAAACACGGCTCTCTGCAACGCCAATAAACCGCCTCACACCTGCCTGCCACAGTTTCATGGAGAAATCGGGGTCGGAATAGAACCCCGGAAAAAACTCTAGACTATACCCACCGACTTTTTCCCATAAACTTCGATGAAGCAAGTTGGGAGGCCACGAAGCGCCACTCCAGTCATCAAATGGAAGATCCTTATATTGTTGAAGTAATTCGGATTCTTTAAAATTTTCCACAGATCTGCCAAAATCATAAGGTGCAATCGCTGTTTTTTTATTCACATCGCGTGGTTCAATAGAGGTGGCGGATAAAAAAAAGTTGTTATTTGGCTGTTTTTCAATAGCTTTCCATAAATAATAATCCCAATCGGGGCACACATACATATCATCATTCAAATAAACGATGTAATCTGTGCAAGCTAATGAAGCTGCTTTGTTCATGGCAAGAGAAACCCCCACATTAATTAACGAATAAGTATGACATAATCTATTTTGCTCCGCCCATTCACGACTGCCATCTGTTCCTTCATTGATGTGCAAAATAATTTGATGGGTAAAATGGCTGTTTGTTAAAATGCTGTTTACGCATAATTGCAACATTGCTAAATTGTTCCACGTAGGAATAATGATACTGAATTTACAAGAGGATTCTGTTGGATAGGTTTGTGAAATTATTTCTACTCTATTTTTTTCTTCCTCCTTAATATCCCGCCGACAAGGGAAAGGTACGGGCACGGTCCACATCAAAAAACAAATAAAAAAACAAAAAAAGTTTATACCAACAAAAGTCTCCCAATTAGCATCTCCTATATTTGCTACCATCATGCTTAAAAAAAATATCGTAATCAAAAATGGATTGTTTTTTCTTCCTTTAAAAAACACCCAAAATAAAACTCCTAGAATATATAATGCGCCGAATACTCCAAAGCGAATCAAATAATTAAGATATTGGTTATGTGAAGATTTAATATTTGATGGCTCTAATTTTGAATCTGTCTCTACAATTATCTCATTATAAACTTTAGTATTATTTCCAAGCCCAATGCCGACCCAAACATTTTTGTTGATAATTTTAAAAGCTAAAAATGCTAACTCAATTCGTTGCGCTAAAGTTTTCCCATTAGGATTATGATCAATTTTATATCTATCCATCTCCCATATAGTTTCATAAATACGAGGATAAATTCCTAACTTATTTTCTGCATAAATATAATTAGGAATCTCCTTTTCAATATTTTCAATATCGGTTTCAGAAAGTTTAGCAAAACCCTCAGCATCTTTTGTCAAGCCCTTACTAGTCATATATCTTATTATCACACTGCTAAGTGGATATCCTTGAGATGTTCTACTTTTGTATAATTTACTACTATGAGCATTCCACAAAGGAATTAATTCTTTTTCACAAAGAAACAATCCTATATAATTTCCATTTTCTTTGGTTTTATCTTTAAAATTATGATAATATTTATTCCCATTTGCAGTGTATCGCTCAATTTCGTCATAGCTATATTCAGTAACATTATAAAATTTCTTAACACAATGATATATATAATAGATGGGGAAAATTGATATAAAAAGAAATATTCCTAAAAAAACAAACTTTCGTATTCTATTTTTTGTTTTGCTTAACAACATAAGCAAAGCAGTAAAAGTCATAACGCCAAAATAAAGATACCCGTTGAATGATTTAAGTGAAAATAAAGTAATGAATAAGAATATAATAAGGAATAACAAAAAAAATCTTTGAAATTTTGAGAATTTTCCATAGAAAATAAAATAGAAAACGATCCAAATTACAAAAGCAATTTGATATGAAAAAGGAATGTGATCGACCCATGTGACCTTCCTAAAATCAAAAAAAAGAATCGTATCAATAAAAAACAATTTTATTAAAGCTACCCCTGCAGCAATAGAAACAACTAAAATATAAACCCAAAATAAACGATAAGTATTCTTGCTTGAAATGGGTGGTGAAGAACCTAATACAAAAGCAAAAATGAACCAGTAGAAACTTTTATTTAGTTCTTGCATCCCCATTGAAAAATTATGTGTAAAACAAAGTCCTATCAAATATAAAAAAGGAATGCTCATTAATAACAGGGCGCTTTTGTTGTTTATCAATCTTTTCCATTTTGTTCTATAATCTCCTGTAAGAATCCATCCAACAAGTAATGCAACAGCGGTAATACTTATTAAAGCAACAGAAGTAGGCAAAGCAACTAAAAATGCGCCCAATAAAAAAAGATTTAGATTTTCTTTCCAGTTAGCTATTAATGAATTACAATAATTTTTAACCATCAGTAGGATTTATATCAATAGCGTAAAATAGTGTTAATTATTGTACAGATTTTTTAAATCGTACAGGGCTTTTAGGTATTGCGTTTCATGCACAATTTTTTGCGCTTTTGCAGCGTGCTCCATATTAAGGTCGCGCATAAGATCTGTCATGCTCATCGTGCCATTTTCAGTTTTTGTTTCCGATGCTTTGTAAATAGATTCACGCATACGAATAATCTCGTCATCGGAACTTAAAATCTTTCTATACTGCTCTGCAATTGCATTTTGTTGTTTAGCTTGAATGGTTTGGTTTAACAAAAACAGTTTTCTGCTGATCTCTATGCTACTGATATTATTTTCAATTATCTTTTTTTCATTTTTTATAGTGTAAAGATTTCCGAAACCCCAGTTGAGTTGTACGCCTCCTATAGCATAAAATTTCCCATTAGTATCAAACATATTTAAACCGGGTCGTGCAAACCCACCTTGCACAAAAAGTCCAATTTTCGGCATATTTTTCGATAAAATCTGCATATTTTGAATTTTTTGAGCAGAGATTGAGGCATCAAAAAGTTTCAACTCAAAACGGTTATTAGTTTCTTGAGTTGTAACAACTTCGGGTTTTTGCAGCACAATATCGGGCGCTAAATTCTCTCCCATAAAAGCGCTTAGCATTGCCACAAAAGCCTCTCGCATGGTTGTAAGTTGTATAATACCCTGTTCGGCTGTGATCTGTTCCACTTTCACTGCATCTATATCCGATTCATTGGCAAACCCCAATTCTGCAAAACTGGTAACCTTATCCAAATTGCGCTGCAACTCTTTTAAATTTACTTTAAGCTGTTCTAATTGGCTGTCGTACAAGATAATGCCAAAAAAAAGGTCATTTACCCGTCCTCTGACAGCGTAAATATCCACTTCGTATTGTTTTCGTTGAACTTCGGTAGCCGCCTGAATTGTTTTCTTTGTTGAGCGTATTTGTCCGCCATCCCAAATAATCTGATTTAGTTGCAGATATGTTTGGTACTGGTCTTTAGGAACATCAATTTTCAAGTTGAGAGGAGGACCAACTTCAAATTTTGGCACATCGGTTTGCAAAGTGGCTTTCCCATACAGTTGCAACTGTGGAATCCATGCACGGGATATGTTTTGCAGATTGTATTTCTCGCTCAACTCAATCAACTCTAATTGTTGAATAAGCGGGTAGTTTTTTTCGGTTTTTTCGTAACATTCCGATAGGGTTAAAGGTTGGGCGGAGAGCAAGAGGGGGAGAAAGGAGAAAGCGGAAAGCACGAAAACGCGAAAGCGCGAAAAAGGATTTGTTTTTAATGGGTACATGATCAAAATTAATTAAAATAATCTCCACTCTATAAATTCTTTAACCTTGGATCTATACATTTTTTACCATGAATTTATTGGCAAAAATACATTTTTTACCATAACGGTAATCTAATCTGCCGACTTAAACATATTCCTGAAATACTCTACCGGATTTTCGCTCTTGAGCCCTACTCTTTCACCATTATATATTATTAATTCTCTTCTTAGTGAATTATTGTAAATATTTATTAATAACTTTCTCCAATGGCGACTCTTTGAAGAGTTCGCCTGAAAAGTAAAGATAAACGGCTATCCCAATAAAAACCACCAAACAAGCGATGATTAAAATCCAAAAAAAAACCTACACTTTAGATGGTTAACAATGACAATTAACACATTGTAGTCAGCAGAAAATCATCTTAACAACAAAATTAACTTTGTTGAAATTGTTAATTAAGAACATTCATTCATTTATTCATTTGATAAAGTGTAGGTTCTAAATCTCAATAATTAAACTCAAATTCTCAAATGAAATCAAACTCAAATTTTTTAAGAAACTTCCCACCATTTGAACAATTTATATTACATATTTGCTGCTGCATTAGCCAACTTGGTTTGTAATTTTACAAACTTTGCTGCTTGTGCCGAAGAGAGATCGCCTCCTGCATTTCCTAATTTGTCTGCTAAAACCATTGCTTTTTCCATATATTCGGGATATTCTTCTAATGCGGACATATCGCCATTACTGGCTTTTTTCATCAGTGAAATATATTTATCTATGAAAGCTTCATAACTTTTGAGAATAGCATCCCAATCATCGTCATTACTTGAAATACTTGAATCGTTTGTATCATCATCGTAAGAAGCATAACTTGAACTATTGCTTTTAGTACCTGTAAAATCTGCACGAACAATCTCAAAATTTGAGGTTCCTTTCATAATTTTCGCCTGAATATCTTTTTTTCTAAAATAATTCCATTCAAAAGAGACAATAACCGTTTTACCTACTTCGCTCTTTAAAAGACTTTTGATTTTATCCCAATCTCCCATAGTCGCTGGACTAAAATTAAGTCCTATATCTGGTATTGCCACTCCTGAATTGTCCAATGGAACTAAGTTCATATCTCCAATATGATCTCCTTTACTACCATTGTACTGTTTTATAAGTTCAAATTTTACAGCAATTGTAACTGTGCCGTCACCTGGCTTTAAGATATAATCGCCATCTACTACTTTAATGTAGTTATCTGCTTCTCCTGAAATAGAGACATCAGATACGGTGATTGTTTTTTCTTTCAAACCGCCACAAGCGGTCATCATCAAACAGATTGTCAATAAAACAAATGATAATCTTAAAATTTTATTCATCATACTATTTTTGTTTAATAATTTAAACCTTCTGTTAATACTTGAAAACCTGCAATTTTTTTGGCCGCTTCAATAGTTTTTTCTTTATCTACTTCAAAACTACCCTCTTCTGAAACACTCCCTGTAAATGTGAATTTTGCCGTTGAACCGGGTTCACCCCTTAAAAAGTCAGCAAACCGAGAGCCATCGCTATCTCCCTCAGGTCTCATTGCTCCTTTGGAAGTGGAAATTAATTTTATACTATTTCCGTCTTCATCTAATGCAAGCAATTCAACAAAGGCTTGTTCTGTTGAATACTGTCCCAATTTTTTCGTAAAAGTTTTAACAATTTCAAATTCGGCTGTTATGTTAAGATAGTCACAATCGCCAAGTTTGATTTCTGTACTTCCACCATCAACCATTTTAAAATAGGCTTTATCTCTATTTCCTATTTTAAATTCAGAATAGTTAATTGTACCTAAAGAAGTGTTTTCAATCTTTGCTTCTTTTTTTATTTCTTCTTTAACATCTGTTTTTGAAGAATTTGAGCTACCACCACAAGCGGCCATCAAACAGATTGTCAATAAAACAATTGATAGTTTAAATATTTTATTCATTTTAAAAATTTAGTTTAACGTCTCGCTTCCTTTAAGCAGACAAAAATTAATAATCCCGTTCTGATACGGCTTCACAGGTCTTGCCCGTTTTTGTATAAGGTTATCTTCTCCTTTCCGCATTTTTTTGGTAACAGTTACGATTCTGTCTTATTATTTTGTGGCGGTTTTTTCCGTCGTCGAATTTTCAGAATGTGGTAAAAAAATAGTGTAGAGTCCTACTTATAATTTTAATTTTATTTCTTCATCAAACATATCGGCTAATTCATAATATGCTCTAAAAGTTTGGTTTTTTTCAGGGCGTGGGTAAGGTTCTTGAAACTTAATTACCCTATCAGACAGAATAAACACTAATTTTTCATCGGCAGGAAACCCTTTTGTTTCCCAATCAGCCAACTCTACATATTTTTTTACTTTAGCTTTGACAGATTCATCATATTGATCACTCATTATGAATTCATAATAATTTTCTTTGAAGTTAAATCCAAAAAGTTCATCAATAGTAAACAAACATTCCATTTCACCACCACCACCTTTTCTAAGAGCAAGAAATAAAGGTTTTTGAAAATTTTTATACTCGTTAGGACATTCATAAACATGAGAGTTCATAACTAAGTTATAACTGTTACCTGCAGGTACTGAAAAGACTTCTTTTTCGTAAAATTTCATGATATCTTTTATATTAGTTAAAAAATTATAATAGTCTGTCATCAATTCATTGTCTAATGAATTATCTTTCTTGGTTTTAACAGAGTGTTGAAAAGCATTAATAATTTCATTCCAAGTAATTGAAATTGTTTTACTATCCGTTGTAAAACTCTTGTGTTTTGTCAAGGTAATTAAAACAACATGTTCACCAAATTCTTTTAATTCTTCAAAAGCATTTTTATCTTGATAATTGTCAACTTGCTTACCTGCTTTTTCTGACGATGTTCCTTTATTTATACTTTTTGCTTCAATTAGAAATGCTTTATACGGTCCTTCATTCGAATATAATCTCAAAACAATGTCTGCTCTATATTTTGGCTCTCCAATTGATGTCAATTCGCAATTTACTATTGTCCTGACTATCTTATCAAAATCAATTTTGATCCCTTTTTCAGATAATAGTTTGAAAAATAATTTTAATGATGTATCCGATTTTGACAGCAAAAGTCCTAAACCTTTAGTTTGCTGCGGTTCTAAGTTTCCTGAAATTAAATCAAAAAAATTAGATTGAAATTTATTGTATAAACGAAATTCTTTTTTCATGACCTGTTTTAAAACAACCTAAAATAGTTTTTTGGTTAATAATATAATGACGTTGCAAATAAACAATAAAAACAATTTAAAATCAATGTTTTATAGGGGAAATGTTGCCCACTTTCGGGGGAGAAGTTGCCCTGTTTTTTTAAATTTTTAAATCTACTAAGGTTATAATGTATTAAATAAGGTTTTTTAAATTTTTAAATTTTTAAATCTGGGTTATAGTAACTTCGAATAACAAGAAAAGAAATCAAATTTCATCGCTTTAGAGATATCCAACAGGAGTTTGGTATCTATAGAGGGTTTCTTCAAGAGTTTACACAGGCTGCTTCGGTCGTGGTACACCTTGCCTGCCAACCACGTAATAGATCGTTTATCTTTTGCCAACTCTTCACGAATAATATCACCAATATGAATTACACGGTTCATTTTTTTCAAACTTTTCGCAAAAATATTTCGTTTTCTTTTTTTAGGGCAAAAACTGCACGAACGGTAGAATTTTTGTCATGAATGGTAAAAAGGGATTAAATTGCAAATTTTACCCCAAATTGTACAAAATCTCAAAAAAACTGCGCTAATTTGTGAAAAACTGCAGAAAAAACAGATAAATTGCATTTTTTAACACGTTGATTATTAGAAAAATAATTTCAAAAAAAAAGGGGGCATATCGAAATAATTTTATTTTTGCCGCACGTTACGAATTACGAATTACGAATTAAACTCTAAACCTTAATAAAACAAGAAATAATATGAAAAAAGAAAAAGAACTTTCGTGGGCAGAAATCAAAGCGATGTTTGCCGAAACCGACAAACAGTTTAAAGAAACTGACAGACGGTTTAAAGAAACCGACAAAAAAGTTGATAAGATGTGCGAAAGAATAGACCGACTTGGAGAGCATCTGGGCGGAATATCTAACAGCAACGGGGATATGGCTGAAGAGTATTTTTTCAACACCCTAAATAGAGACAAAAAATTTGCGAATGAAACTTTTGATAGAATGAAACGAAATGTTTCCTACGATGAAAATGACGA
>JAITUN010000062.1 GCA_031286285.1 Bacteroidales bacterium
TTTTACCCCGATAGTATGCCCACATGTCCCCCGTAAGCGGTCGCCGCTTATGGGGGACCGCAGGGGGCCTATTGTATCGGGGCGTTACGGGGCAGAGCCCCGTCCCCAAAAAACAAAGCAAAACTCAATAGATAATTGAGGTTAATTACCGCCGGGTTAATATAAGTTTCTAAAATCCCCAAAGATGCCACGGTTTCCTCAATGGAAGATTATAACGCATTATGTAATACCAGTCCGGGAAAATTTCGACCCCACCACCCATGTCCGGTTTGTTATTTGGGGAATATATAAGTTCAGGCCCACAAAAATATCTACGAAACCTCAGTTGCGGTAATATTATTCTCAAAAATTCTAGTTCGATGTTTGTTCCTTTAAATAATCCAATGGATTCCCATTGAAGCTTTTCAAAAAGCTCTTTTAATTTTTCCAAATCGTTATATGAATCCCATTCTTTTGTAATTAGCTCACCATCTCTGAATCCTCTTAATGTTAGTTCACCATTTTCAAGCCTGACATGGAATCTATCCTCCGTAACATAGAGTTGTTCCAAATATAGACGCGCTTCGTTGTTATTCGTTAAGAAATCAATCCATACATTCCTATGCTGCTCAACAAATTCCACACGCCTTATCAATTTCTTTTTTTGACAACTAACTAAAGTAGCAAGTACAGCCAATATACCGCACAGTAAAAAAATCATGTGTTTTCGCATATTCATTCTTCCCACCAATTACTATTTAAAGTGCCCAAATTCAAAATACAATAAAACGGGAAAGAAAGTCAAAAAAACTAATTTTGGCAATACTGGGGGTAATCACGGGTTGAATTTTCGGTATATATCCACCACCAATATCGGAAAAAGAATCGATCCCAAAAGCAAAATGCCTGTATATATCAAATCGGCAAATTTCCAGATTTGTGTTATTTCAGGCTCTTTTTTGATTAACTTCAGGTATATTAATTTTAGCAGTGTTAAATAATTTAGTGGCATCATTACCGAATATGTTATTTCAGGTTCTCTTTTGAATAGCTTCAGGTATGCTAATCTTGTCGGTTTTTGCAATATTAAATAATTTAGAGGCATTATTCCTAAAAAAACAAGAGCGACACCACCGTATTGATTGGTCAAGATAAGCCCATAAATCCCATATAAAACAGCAATCCGCAAACATTTCAAATAAAATTTATCTTCTCTTAACATTTTATAGTCGCCAAAAAACCATCCCCAAATACCAAAACTTAAAATAGCCATTGAGTTAATAAAACCATCCCAATTTTGTAAAACAAGCAGAATAAAACAAGCCAACAGGAAAAAAACCGTCGTAATTACTGATATCGCTTTAAACCTGTAATTTACATTAAACCACTTTTCGTTTCCTTGTATTTTTTTAAGCTCATTTTTATTTCCTTGTAGAATCTCCTCACTTTCAAACGTTAAACCCATCGGCATATTATAAATTTTACTTTCACTTGTTTTTATGATTTTACCGCCAAAATCAACCTTAAAATTCTCACCCTCTGAAGTTACCGCAAAAACATTATCGCCGTCTCTGTCGGTTGATGGAATGTAAACCGATATTTTTTGACCTTTTAATATGTTGTCTTCTTTTCCCGTAGTGAACCCTTCCAAATCAATTTTGTAACTTATACCTTCAGGATCGTTTAAATAGTTTACGAGGTAGTAGAACAAATTATTATCAAGCCGTTCGTCCGCCAGTATAACATGTTTCCCGCGTCCGTTCTTAAAAATCTTAAAAACGAAATCATCCTGCAAGTTCTCCGCATAAAGATTTATCCATTGCCTCAACGCTCTTTTTACATCAGCATAGGCTCCGCCTTTAATTACTACCAAATTATCGGTTGTCATTTTGTATCAGATGTCTCCTCAAAATGTCTTCTTCCTGCTCCCGTCCACGAAATCTTGAATATCGATGGGAAGTAAGCGTTTCATATAAATAAAATACTACAAGCCGGGAGTAATAGCCAAAAAGATTCGCGAAAAATATTTATCTGCCTGCGAATATCCGCTGTCGTGATGTATATTATAAATATGGAACTAAGCCCAAAACGCTCCTCCCTCCTACTAATTTTCCTTGTACTCTTCAAGGGATGCAGAGAAACTTATACCGGAAATTTGATAGATGTGTTTTTAATTTACATACTCCCGCTGACAGTCTTTTTCGTAACACCGTTTTTGATTTATCTGTCATCTAAATTTGCTTTAAACAGATTAAAAATAGGAAAGGATACGCATCGTAAATATTTAGCGATAATCTCGACATTTATTTTGGTCGTCGGCACACTGTTTACGTTCTTATATATTGTTTTGGACGAAAACCCTCAATACGTGGATGGAATATATATAGGATATGAAGCGCTTAACGCATCGTATGTGGGATATGGCCATATAAACTATCCAAAATTGTTGAGGAAAGCGTTAAGGAAAGATTACGCTTCAATAAGAAAAATGGCGTTGTTATATTCTGAAACAAGTGCCAGTAATTTTATGGTTCACGGCAGCGCTTTAATTGGTTTGATAGAGCGTATCGGAGAAGATGAATTTATTCGTGCGGTTGGGTCTGTAGATAAAAAACAACAAGAGACACTATGGTCGACTATTTGCGGCGGCATGGATTACAATAGCAGCTTTGGGAGTAAAAAAGCCAAAGAAGCATTTCCTAAAATATACGCACTTACAGAAAACAGCCGCCGCGGAAGAGACAATATTTTCAATGTCATTTGGCAGGGTAGGATGGACCTCCGCCAGATATACGTGGAACGCCTGTTCGAAACTCCCCATCTCAAAGGCAGGATTATGCTTGAGCTTGAGTTCGATGAGTTCTGCGTAATGACTTCCGCAAAAATTTTGTCATCGACAACGGGGGACTCAGAATTTGATTCGATCATTGCGACCACTGTGAGAGGCTGGGAGTTTGAAAAAACAGACAAACCATGCAGCATGTCAGGGACTGCCACTTACTTAGACTTCCCGGATGCAAAAACGCCTCGTTATTTGGTATGGTAACGCGCGTAAGATCTCCCCATTTCACGATTAAATTCGATGACACGGCAATCAGCGCAGAATGTATATCATGAATATGCGGCTCAAATCTCTCAATAAAATGTTTTTTCTTCCTACCAACCTTCTCCGCGATGTATATTATCTGTGATAATGGTTGAAAATTACGCAAACCGGCTTATTGCCCATCCGGCTATTGATGA
>JAITUN010000107.1 GCA_031286285.1 Bacteroidales bacterium
TATTAACCGTAGATTTTAATCTACGGTGATGAGATGACTCAAGATACAGATACTAAGCCCCGCATGGGGCGATACTTCTTGTGTCTCTATAGTGTCGTCCTTGCAGGACTTAGTTGTGGAGTGGATTTTTCCTGCCCGTAGATTAAAATCTACGGTTAATAAAGTATCGCCTCTGCGAGGCTATCATGTCTGTTTTTTCTATCCCGAGCTGCGGCTATCGCCTTGCACGGGGTTATTCAGGTTTGTCGCCTCCGGAGACTTGTACTCAAATTGTTATCTTACTTATTATTGATTTTCTTTCAATTGTTCTTTTATCTCATCATATACATACCCAGCTCTACCTTCTGGTGTATTTTTAACTTCTTTTTTCCTAGTGAAAGCCCTTGGGCTTAAGTGTCTAACATATATGACATTTTTCAGTTTTATTATTGAAACAACATTTTTCGCTTTCCTGCCAAAACAAATAATTTTTTTAAAGTCTTTTATCTCACTTGATAATCTTTCTATATTTTTTTCTTTTCTTACTTCATAATTCTTAGCCTCAGTTTTTCTTGTCACTTCTATTGATTCAATATCAGTTGTTGCATTTGTAATTCTAAAGTCATAGCGACATCGGTAGTCTCCAATATTTATTTTTTCTATTGGTTCGTTTTTAAGTTTTTTTAATAGAAGTTCTAAAGCTTCACCTGTTGGTCCTGAAACAGGGTAACCACTATCCCTTTCAGCATTTCCCGGACAACTAAAAACAAAAGCAATTTCTTTATTTGTTCCTTCATTATAATAGGAACAGTGTTTTCCTTCGTGAATTTTTCCACAAAATTCACATATTTCTTTTTCTTTTTTCATACTTAAATTCTTTTAATTATTAATGTATTATTTAATTCATAGTTTTTCTATTCAACATCCTATTTTTTTGAGAGTGCAAAAATAAAAAATAACACATCATGTTTTGTTGGTTACAGGAAAAAGGTTGTTATTCATTATTGATAATGTTGCCACACCACTTTTGCCTCGCTCCAAACATCGTTTATGCGGATGATGTCCTGTAGGGCGTAATGCGTATGAAATAGCAGATTGTGAAATTCATGAACTATGGGCAATTTTTGCAATTCGGGAAATAAGTCAAAAAAATCCGACTCGCCCCAGTTATCTGTTTTACTATCATGATCTACAAACTTAAAGATTTTCTGTTTTTCTGCATCAAAATCAATTCTATTGTGAAGTATCAAGTTGCTCCGATTATAAGTGTCAAAATAAAAATCGTCCAAAATCTCCGCCATTCTCACATAATTCGAGCCGGTTTTGTCGTCGTCAAGGTGAAGGATTGATGTTTCATCATTGAAGCTAATCTGCAATGACAGTTCAATATAGAAATCTACGAAAGGTTTGTTCTGCCCATCTTTCCACAGTTTATACATTTGTTCGTAGAGTTGGTTTCCCTTCTCGTAAAGCATTGTTGTTCTCTCTTTGATAAGGTTTGCCATAAAGTGTAACCGCTCCACATTTTCCGGCGTACATTCAAACATATTCTCTAACTTTTCTTTCCGTTGGGAAAGATAATAGTCAATCTTATCGCGGTCAGCATTTTTATCGCTTACCAATGTTTCAAGAGATTGCTCTAATTCGGGCAAGGTCATTTTTTCGATTGGGTGCGTGAATAAATAATCTTCAAAATAATCATGTTCCTGAATGTTTTTAAAATCTTTCCACCATTCCGCTTGTTCATATTTCTTCTTGCTGTCGATAGGCACGTGCAGTATGCAGGTGTCTATCATTTTTTTAAAGGGATTATGACTCATTGCCGGTGGGTTTTCGGATGGCAAATAGAGATGTTGTAAATTTGTACAATCAACAAAAGCCCATTTTTCAGTATTTGTAACGCTATTAGAAATTGTTACGGTTGTTAAACGGGTGCAATGAGTAAAAGCGCTGTCTTCAATCCTTCTAACATTATCAGGAATTGTTATGAATCGTAAACCTGTACAAAAGCAAAAAGCAGCAAAATCAATAACGATAACCCCATCAGGAATAGTTAGCGAAGTTAGACTAGAGCATCCGCTAAAAGCAGTTCCTCCAATCTTTGTAACACTATCGGGAATTGTGACGGAAGTTAAGTTGTAGCAAGCAAAAAAAGCGCCCGCTCCAATGTTTGTAACTCCTTCTTCAATAATTACTTTTATGATAGTTTTTCTGTATGAATCCCAGGGTGCATCAGTAGAAGTGTTAAAATCCGGCATTGCGCCGACACCTTTAATCGTAAGTGTGTTCTCGTTTAAAGACCAGATGAGCGCTCCTATGCATCCGTTTATTTCCAATTCATTTGCCATGATGATAAAATTTGCGGCAAAAATAGGGTAGTGGAACGTCAGAACTTGTCGGAGGGTAAAAATTTTCTTCTCCTCTTCACGAAACCTTATCCGTCAGCCCAGGACAAAATCATTAAAACTCTTGATTTGTAGACTTTTCCCGCAGGGAAAGCATTTTATTAACCGTAGATTTTAATCTACGGTGATGAGATGACTCAAGATACAGATACTAAGCCCCGCATGGGGCGATACTTCTTGTGTCTCTATAGTGTCGTCCTTGCAGGACTTAGT
>JAITUN010000214.1 GCA_031286285.1 Bacteroidales bacterium
TTGTAAAACTCAAAAACAAACAATTATATCGGACAAAAGATACAGTCTACTATGTCGGCGGACGGCATGAGTATTTCAACCGTGGATTAGTCTGGCAGCGACAGGAAGGATGAATAAGCGCCCGGAATGTGCATGAGCCACATCGTCTATGTAGAAGGCGAACTGAACGCTTCGGATTGGGCCAAGTCTGAGCTTATAAACCAACAATTACAGTCTAATACCCGACAGCCTCAAAGATCAGGATTTATCGAAGAGCATTATCCGCGCCGAGTTTACGACTGTGTGTGAAGCTGTTTGAAACATATCCGGTCAAAAGGCCGTCGCGGCAGTAATAAACCCATTCACCGAAACGAATGATACAGAGGTATTCAAGGCATGCAATACTGGCTTGATGATTGGTACGTCTGATAACACTATCGACCCGAATACACTTCTCATCCACGAACAAGCGGCAACCACCCTATGATTTTGTCAATATTACTTGACACATTTTTTCAATTTGTTTTTTACCAATTTGCGTGATTAAATCCTTTATTTGTATGTTAATGATTGAATTTACGATATTAATTCAGATTTATTTTAAATCAAGTCAATTGTCCACAACGCTAGATATTAATACATATTTTGATAGACCAACCGAAGCAGATACATTGCATATGTATCTGCGTAGGGCGGTAGTACGAGCGTAGCGAGTTTCATTTTTATTACAATAACGTTAGGCCTGTTCATTATTCTTCATATAGTTATGATAATCACTGTAAATTTATAGGGTGCACCCTTTATTATTCGTTGTCAGGATGATTTTTTTTGATAAATCTCTTCATAAATTTAGTAATCTCTTTTGCCTGGGTTGTTTCAATGTTTTCACATGCTTCAGAAAACATCTCCACTATTTCCCGGTTAAGTTTATAAGATTTGCTTATCAACCCTTTTTTCTTTTGATACCGAGCAGTCGCCCTTGTCGCTGCTGTTTCCATAAATTTCTCCATATAATATAGGGTACACCCTATAAAAAACAATGGCTTTGTTTGAAATGGTGTGTTTTATATATAGTGGTTGGTTTTTCGATTTCATCGAAAACTCATAAATTATGCTATGCAATCAAGAGCCATATAATACCGCCTCCGTTTTTCCACAGGTGGGAGACCACCATTTGCTGAACATATCCGCCGGTTATTCCAATAACTCATAAAATAACGCCATATAAGGCTCTTTACTTCAGACATACGCATAGTTTCTGTTTTATACCGGTTATATAATTGCTCTTCTTTGAAACGGCCCCAGAGACTTTCGCATTTAGCGTTATCATGACAACGGCCGCTCGCGCTGTTCATGCTTTGCATAATATGATATTTCTTAACAACCGCCCGATATTCCACGCTGGTAAATTGACTGCCGCGATCCGAGTGGACTATGGAGCCGCGTACACCCGGATGCGCCTTAACAGCCGCAGTTAACGCATCAACGCATAATCCGGCTCTCATATTATCTGCGATTGACAACCCTAATACTTCATTATTAAAACAATCTTCTACGGCTGCAACATAAAGTTTACCATCAACAGTCGGTACTTCCGTAATGTCTGTCACGCATTTGGCTTGCGGTTCGTCAGCCTGGAAGTCTCGCTTAAGCAAATCGTCAGATTTTTGAGCTTCTTTGTCTTCCTTAGTTAGGCTATTCGGCGTCCGCTTCCGCTTGTGGATTAAACCGTTTTGTTTCATTATTCGCGCTATTGTCCGTTGGCTGGGTATAATCAAGTCGGATCCTGTTATTTCCTGGTTCAATATCAACGATTCACGCATGCGTTTAGAACCATAAGTATCGTTACATTCATCTTCGTCTATAATCTTTATCATTAGAGCCACCAAATTTTCGTATTTATAAGGATTTAGCAAGCTTCCCAGGTAGTAGTAGAATCCTTGCCTCGTTACTTTTAATATACGACAGTAAAATAAGATTTTTCCTCTTATAGCGCCTTTGTCAGTTTTCATCGCTATAAATTTCATTCGTTCTTTTTTACTAACTTCTGGCGGCTCGCAGCGAAAAAAGCTGACGCCTCTTCTAAAAATGCATTTTCTTCGCGTAATCGTTTTATATCTTTGCTTAAGGCTTTATTTTCTTCTCTTAAATGTTGTATTTCCGCAGCCTGCGACAAACCTATTGCTGGTGTCTGTTTCCCAATCCCTACATCTATTTGACCTTTTCGTGCATCATGCATCCAGCTTGATATCGTACCTTCCGGAATTCCTAATTCTAATGATGACTTTTTTATACCTATTTTTCTCGCCAGTGTTATTGCTTCGACTTTGTATTCTTTGCTGTAACTTCGTACCTCTCGCTTTTTTATTAATTCCGTCATTGAAACACACCTCACCTTCATATATATTTTATGGTAAAAATGTGTCAAGTTAAATGGTACTATATTAAAACGGTTTGATAGAACGTTCGGCAGCATTGTTAGATATTTCCAGGCGTCCATCCAGATAAATGTTTTTAAGATATTTCCGTTGATTTCGCACGTATGTGATGGCTTCGCCTA
>JAITUN010000239.1 GCA_031286285.1 Bacteroidales bacterium
TATAGAGGTTGTTAGTGGATATAAGTCGCTATCTATAAACGATTGCACGTAACTCTCAAAATCGGGAATGGTTATGTTAATACCAAGCTCTGCATATTTTTTTGTCAAATTTTCACGAATTGTAGCTATCGAAAGATTAACAGAATGGGCATTATTCATTAATTTTGACCCTAAAACCATATTATCCAATTTTCCATCCTCTTTAATATCGGCATTGATATCTGCCATCAATTGCATCATATCGCCGGTGGATAAATATCCTTGCAAAATACACGAAATTGCCAACAATTTGGCATCTGCCGTCAAGTCTAATGCTTCGGATGATGTTTCGGAGGGCTCAAAACCAAAGATTGCCAATACCTCACGTTGCGCTTGTTTTTTTGCAGCGGAAAAATTCATTCTTTGCTGTTTTACCAAATATTCTACGCGCGGTTTTTCCAAATGGGTTAGCACATTCACATTTGCCGAATTGACAGCTTCAATATCTGTCAAAGCATAAAGGGTCATGGGCGCACCGGATGTTTCTCCCGAAATTTCATTAAAATAAAAACCATCGGCTTTCAACGCTACATAACAGGAAACCAATTCGATATTCTTTTGCTCGAAACTACCCAAATTATCGGAAATGGTAGAAGAATAGGTTTTTCCTGTTTGGTCTAAATTCTCTTTTAACTCCGAGATGGTTACCGAAGAACCATTTACAAAAGGACCTTTTTGAGCATATCCGTTAAAAATTTCCTTTTTTACTTGTGGCTGTCCATTTTGCGGCTGTCCGTCGTCGGTTTTCTTACATGCCGTAAAACAAATGGTTAAAACGGCTAAATAACAAAAAAAATGTTGTGTTTTCATATCGCTTTTATTTTTAAATAATTACCCCGCAAAGGTACGAAATAATATTAACCGCAAGAGACATAAAGTAGAGACGGGCGCGCCCCGTCTCTACAATCATAGTCATCAATCTTACGAATCTTTAATTATCCTGAACTTGATTCAGGACAGGAACAGTTCAGACAATTTTTATTCCCCATCAGTGGACATACCACCGCCAGGATCGATACCTATACCACCAATAAGGTTATCACAAGGATTAATATCCAAATACAATTCAACACCCGATTGCGCTTCAAAGCCCGGAAGCAATTCGATATAATCGGTTGCCCGTAAGGATGCCATTGGTTGCCTATTTGTTGACTTTATTCCAAAATACATAGAACTATTGAGCGTGATTGATTTTTTGACCTTATAATCAAAGAGGCTGAAATCGGGAATGTTGGGAACTACGCTATCGCAGTCATATTTTAATTGATAGACATTTGCTTGGTCAACATACATGTAATTCGGAAAAATGGTAGTAGAATCTGAAAAACAACCCCATGCTGGAGGACGCAATGCCACATTCATAATAATAAGCATGGGATTTTGTATGCCTATACCATCCATATTATTCGCTATCTGACAGACTGCTTTGCGATCAATGTACCAAGTAATTTTAGTGCTATTCCACTCCAAGCCATACCAATGATAGTCAGTGGTGTAATTACAAGCACTGTGGGGGAATTCTATAGGTATCACATCCTCTGAGCAATCAAATCCTCGCCAAACACCGTGTGTAACCTCGGTTGTATCACAACCTCTTATTTCAAAAATATCTATCTCATTATACCAACAATCGTTATTTATCGTATCCTTTTTTGAAGCAAACAACCAAAAAGCTGGCCAATAGCCACTACTTCCGGGCAGTTTGGCATAGATTTCAAAATAGCCGTATTTATATGTAACTCGCGATTGTACCCAACCGGAAGTATATTGGTAATCTTCGCCTGTTTTATATTGTCTTGCACAGTTAGAAGGATTAACATAATCGTCAGGGCAATGATATTCTTCTTTTTTCGTTTCAAAAACTAAATTACCATTACTTACATAAACATTGGGAGTTATATATACTTGAGGTTCTTCCCCATAATGATCAAAATTATTTCTAACCCGCCAACGATTAGTATTTAAGGTATTAAAGTCATCTTGAAAAACCATTTCCCAATTCTTATCCTTAGGCGGATTTTGTCCCAATGCAGGAATAACAAATAATCCTGCTAAAACCATTAAAATTAAATTTTTTTTCATGACTATTTACTTTTGTTTTTTTTACCCTTATAATAAAAATCCATGTAAGCGCCACCCGGCGACACTATAAGATAATTGATATAGATACTGTCTTGGATAAAGTTCCCTAAGAAAAAAGCTTCAGCTTTATAGTCTGAAGAAAAACTCCCATTTCTATCTACTTTTACAGTATGACGTGCTCCAAAATAGTGCTGTGGTAAATCCCTTTCCATAATGTAAAGCAGAGAATCCTCTCTTGCTATTACATCTACCATTACTCGAGGTCTATCAGGATAGCCGCCATCCACTTTACAATCATAACTCCCTACCCATTTTGCACGATAGTCCACAGCAACAGAACAAGTAGCTTTTTTGCTGCCATCTTGAGTGGTGGCAGTGATGATTGCCTCACCGTCAGCAATGGCAGTTACCAACCCATCATTGTTCACTATAGCCACCGCAGGATTGCTGCTTTCCCATGTTACAGTTTTATTGGTAGCACTGTCGGGTTGCACGGTAGCAATTAATGTGATTGTATCTCCCGGAATAAGTGTAAGTTTCTCATAATTAAGTGTTATATCGGTTACGGGAATGTTTTTTTCAGGCTCTTCTATTTTAGGGTCTTCTTTATCAGGTTTACATGCCGTAAAACAAATGGTTAAAACGGCTAAATAACAAAAAAAATGTTGTGTTTTCATATCGCTTTTATTTTGAAATAATTACCTCGCAAAGGTACGAGTTTTTTTTGAATTATACATTCTTATTAATAATGTACCTTTGCAAAAAATTAAAAATTAGTCATCCATGTTTCAGATTGAGGTAAAAAATGTCTTCAAATCTTTTAA
>JAITUN010000034.1 GCA_031286285.1 Bacteroidales bacterium
GTTATGGCATTGATGCTTTCTAAAAACCCAATGCTTACCCCTGAGGACATTTGTGAAATTGTAGAAACAACAGCCGTGCATCTGCCTTCCTCAACATCACCGAAAAACAATGATTACGGCTCCGGTAGAGTTGACGCCTTGGCGGCAATAAACAAGACACAAGTATATGTTGAAGATATTGTTCTTGAAGGATTTATCATTAATGATATTGAAGGGAATAACAACGGCAGACTGAATCCGGGCGAAACTGCTCATCTCACTGTTTCCCTGAAAAATGTTTCGAATGAACCAATAAACGACGTTCAGTTAACTTTCAAAACATCCAGCGGACTGATAACCATTAACAACGGCGAAGCAAACTTTGGCAATTTTGCCGCCAATGAAACCAAAACTGTCGAAGATGCGTTTACCATTACGCTATCAAATACTGCTCCTATCGGAAATAAAATAACATGTACTTTGGAAGCAACATTTGATGATGTAAAAAGAAAAATGCCTATTCAGATAATTGTATATGATTACACCATTAAACTTAGGGAAAACGGTATTAGAATACCTGATAAAACCGAAATAGGACCGGGTGAAACATCCGATGTATGGGTTTATTTAGAAAACAAGGGAAATGATATTGCCACCGGACTAACCGCAACCATGACGACCACTTCTTCTTATTTAATCATCAACGAAGCAACGGCATATTACGGACAACTCTACCCCGAACAATATAAACACAGAGCCTATAATGTTACCATCAGTCCGGACACCCCTTCAGGAACATCGAATGCACCTGTTACCATTACCGTTACCGACGAATGGGGAAAAACAACAGTATTAAAATCTTACTTCTTTTTTAAAAATACCGGACAGCCTCCGGCATCATGTAATCCCATTCAAGATTTATCTGTAGAAATAGTTGATACCAACGCCATCTTAACATGGACAGCTCCTTCGGGCGGCGCTCCGGAAAAATACCTTGTCTATTGCAATGATGAATTTTTAACAGAAACAACATCCACAACCTGTACACAAACAGATATCACAGGCGGAAGTTATCGTCATTGCGTAGAAGCGTTGTATTCCAACGGATGCACCTCCGAACTATCTTGTGTGGACAACTCCCTGCCCTGCGACATAACCATAGAATTAACGGCAGAAGGTATTCCCGACACCGAAATTCATTTATCGTGGTTGCCCGTCTTGGAGGGGTTAAAATGCAATGTATATCGCGATTCGGAACTGATTGCAAAAATTGAAGGCAATTCCTATACCGATTCCACATTAGACCCCGAGCAAGTATATTGCTACACTATAACAGCCTTATGCGCCGGAGATATAGAATCCGAACCCTCCAATAAAGAGTGTTTGAGTACAATTACCGCCATCAATGAACTGCAAAATGATATTAAAATCTATCCGAATCCCACAAGTGGAGAGTTGACGGTAGAGACGGATAATTATCCGTCTCTACAGGGAATTGAAATATTGGATATGATGGGAAAATGCGTTGCCACCGTAGAGACGTTGCGCGCAACGTCTCTACAACAACCCACGACGTTCACCATTGACATTTCGCATTTAGCAAGCGGCATCTATTTTATCCGCATCCAAACCGAAAACGGCGTGATAACGAGAAAGGTAGTAAAACAATAATATTTATTTTTTAAAACAATGAAAAAAGTACTAATCTTATTGTCAGTATTTTATCTTGTCGGTTTTTCACTCTTCGGACAAGGAAACATGTTGTATTCCGAAGTACAACAAGCCAAAGAAAGTAATGTATATTTTGAAAATGCTGTACTTCCAAAAGTGAGTCCGAATGCAGAGGCTTTAAAAAATTTCACCAATCCTGATGAAGTTTCCTTTTTGGGAAATATTTCACTTGATTTGAAAAACAACGATATTAAAGCAATGAATCTACTCATGTCTTTAAAAAATAAAGATATGATTTTGGAATTGGTAGAAGTTCCGGAATATTTTTATGATTACGTCGTAACAACATCAGACGGAGCGCATTTTTCTGCAAACAGAGATATTAAACATTATCGTGGCATTGTAAAAAACGAAATAAACACTCTTGTTGCAATTACATTTTACGAAGATGAAATAATGGGATTGATTTACACCGATGAAGGCAATTTTAACATCGTAAAAGACAGGCAATCAAATAAACATCTTTTTTATAATGACAAAAATATAAAAGAAAAACTACCTTTCATTTGTGAAACCACAGATGATTTTTCTTCTTATGATCCGGAAGTTCTATTCGGACAGCGGAGTGCGGATGGTTCAAATAAAAAAGTCAGATTTTATGTCGAAACAGAATATGACATCTTTCAAACACGGGGAAGTGTTGCTTCGGTAGAAACATTTATATCGGGGCTATTTCATCAGGTAGCCATTCTTTATCAAAATGAAAATATCACAACCGGTATTTCAGAACTCTATATATGGACTTCGGAAGATCCGTACACGGGAACGAATACCGATGTATTATTAAATCAGTTTAAAAGTAAAACAACCTCTATTGATGGTGATTTGGGAATATTATTAACATTTAGAAATATAGGAGGAGGACAAGCAGCAGGCTTCAACGGGCTTTGTAATTATTCGACTGCGGAAAGTTTGTCGGTTGCTATGTTAGATAACAGGTATAGCATAGTTCCTGTGTATAGTTGGTCGGTTATGGTTGTTACCCACGAATTGGGGCATTTATTCGGTTCGCGTCATACCCATGCCTGCGTATGGAACGGAGATGACACAGCAATAGACGGTTGTGCAGGATATGTTGAGGGTTATTGTTCGTTACCCGGTAGTCCGCCTGAGGGAGGTACAATGATGAGTTATTGCCATAATACAAGTGTTGGTATAAATTTTAATTTAGGATTTGGACCTCAACCGGGGAATGTCATCAGAAACAATGTGATCAATGCAAGTTGTTTATTATACATAAACCTTGAAATCATGGAGATAAAAATCGCAAATGCAACCGGTGAAATAAAACCGGGCGAAACATCCGACATACATATCTATCTGACAAATACAGGCGATGATTTTGCATCCAACCTGACCGCAATCCTTACATCCTCTTCTCCTTATTTAATTATTAATAAAGATACGGCATATTACGGACAACTCTACCCCGAACAGTATAAATACAGACCATATAATATTACACTCAGTCCCGACGCCCCAACAGGAACAACAGAAGCGCCCATTACCTTGACCGTTACCGAAAAAACAGGAAGAACAACAGGGTTAGACGCCATATTACAGTTTAAAAATGTCGGAGAGCCTCCGCAAGCATGTAATTCCATTGAAGAATTATCGGCAGAAGTAATTGATTCCGACATCAAATTGGCATGGGACACCCCTTCGGCAGGTACTCCGGAAAAATACCTTGTCTATTGCAACGACCTGTTTTTGAAAGAAACGACAGAGGTAACCTACACACACACAAATGTAAAACTCGGAATCTATCATTATTGCATAGAAGTGTTGTATGAAGACGGATGTACCGGCGAACCGGTTTGTATAGAAGCTATTACACCTTGTAACGTACCCATAGATTTAAAAATTAAAATTTTCACCAACGCATACCGTCTAACATGGACTCCCACTGTAGAAAATGTATATTATAAGGTATATCGCAATTCGGAATTTCTCGCAGAAGTAGAAGGAAATGCCTATAATGATCTCGATATAGAACCTGATACAAGATATTGTTATACCGTAATAGCCGTATGTCCCGACGATACGGAATCCGAAATCTCCAACGAAGTATGTGAAGGAGGTGTCGGCATCGAAGAACTGCAAAATGATATTAAAATTTATCCGAATCCCACAAGTGGAGAGTTGACGGTAGAGACGGATAATTATCCGTCTGTACAGGGAATTGAAATATTGGATATGATGGGACAAATGCACGAAAGCGCGAAGGCACGAAAGCACGGAAGGGAGATTTTGATGGATATTTCAGATTTGCCAACGTGAATGTATTTCATCCGCATCCAAACCGAAAACGGAGTGGTAGTGCGGAAAATTTTGAAACAATAAAAAGAAAGTTTATATAACTTTCGCTTCCTTCAACGCCTCCGCAATCAGCCGGAACGACCGTTCAATATCGTTATCCAAGCCGACAGAGAAGCGTATCAACCCTTCCGACATGCCCATTTCCTGTTGGATGTCATCGGGAATTTCGGATGAGGTGCTTTTGCCGGAGTTGCT
>JAITUN010000291.1 GCA_031286285.1 Bacteroidales bacterium
GCTTCAGTAACCGCCACCGTCCTCAACCACCTTAAAGGTGACAAAGTTCTTGTTTTCAAAAAGAAAAGAAGAAAAGGTTATCAAAAAATGAACGGTCATCGTCAATATTTGACCTCCATTAAAATTGATGACATTATTATTTAATTAGATTATTAACTTTTAAAAACAGAATTTTATGGCACATAAGAAAGGAGTCGGGAGTTCACAGAACGGACGTGAATCCGAAAGCAAACGTTTGGGCGTTAAAATTTATGGTGGTCAATCCGCAAAAGCAGGCAATATAATCGTTCGCCAACGAGGGACAGTACACAATCCTGGCATCAATGTAGGTATGGGAAAAGACCACACTCTTTTCGCATTAGCGGATGGAACAGTAGCTTTCAAAAAGAAAACAGCTGGAAAGTCTTATGTTTCAGTGATTAAAGCTGAATAAGTTTTTCACTCTACCGTCTCAACTCAAAGTTCTTTCCCAGATACACCGTCCTCACATACTCGTCTTCGGCGAGTTCTTCGGCGGTGCCGGTTTTGATGATTCGCCCCTCGAAAAGCACCTGACTTCGTCACTCAAAATTATTGAAAACACTAACATTTTTATTACCACCCTGTTATAATATTCGCATACACAAAAATGGGATACGAAAGTATAAATTACACATAAGCAGGAAACGACCTAAGTCCCGCGTTCTAATTGGGGATACTTACATTGCTAATAGTCAAGCATGGAAAAAATCAAAAAAAAGAAATACCGTCGAAGTCGGGAAAAAGAGCCTTAGGATAATGTAAGGCTCTTTAATGTTTTGTGTTAAATTCTTTATTGTTTCACAACTTTTTTAACCACCTCGCCTTGCTCCGTAACTATTTTCACAAAATACAACCCAGCCTGCAAGTGCGAAATGTTTATGGAGTAGTGAGTAGTGAGTAGTGAGTAGTGAGTACTTACGGCTCGCCCGTAAACATCAAACACCTCAATACTTGTAACTTGTAACTCGTAACTCGTAACTTGTAACTCTCCTGTTGTGGGGTTGGGAACAATTGTAATGCTTTTTTCGAACTCTGATGACACTGATTGAGCAGATTTACTCTGATTTAGTATCTCTTCATTATTCCTGTCTCCTGTATTCTGACTCCTGTCTCCTTCTTCCTCAATACAGATTCCGTACAATCCGCACAAAATATTATTCGCAAATACAACCCCGCGACCTGTGTTGGTTTCTACATAGTTAATCAAATAAGAAATATCCTCGTCTATTAGTGTGTAAATGTTTTTTTTTTCGTTTTCCAACTGTTGTAGCCAATTAATATAGGTTTCCATGCCGTTTAGCTCACTTACCTGCTCATCTGAAATTTCAAACATGTACATTTTAGCTAAAGTTGCCAATGCTTCACTGAAATTGTTTTCAGCCAAGTAAGTTTCTATTATAGAAAGATAATCGGTATAGTGTCCGCGATATGTGAAAAGGAATCGAAGAGTTTCAAGTTTTGAGTTCCCGAATAAACCACCCTGGACTTCAACCTCATTCTTCATTACTGCAACAATTATTTCATTAAAAAAATTGTCTTTAATTCCACTAAAATGAGAAACCCAACCGGATAGCAAACTATATCCCTCTTCGTCATCACCATCATAAGTAAGAAGTTGCGCTAACCAATATTCATATTCTGTGTTCCAATCATTATATTGGCGCAAAGCTTGTACCAAATCCATACCTACTCGGCTATTACGAGAAGGACAATCAGATAAAATACTCAAATCATATTTAATAATCAAACCTAAAAGATCTATTGGAAATTCAGGTAATGACAAATCACTGAGATAATATTCTATTAAATAATTTGAGTAATTGCTAATACTTATTCTATAATCTCCGTAAAACTCATTACCTGCAGGAAGTTGTGGATCGCCTTGAATTGTACGGACAGAATGATCAACATGACCCGAACTTAAATCTCCTACTAAGATATCTGTCTCTTGAATTTTAGAAAAAACATTACAAAGAAATTGTAAACCTCTATCTTTAGCCGGATTAATGGTGTCTTGTGCTGAATTTTGATCAATAGCCTGTATGCCAACAAACAATTTGTCAAAAATGTTTTTATATATTACATTTTCTTCCACCCCACTTCTTTCAATAATTATACCTGTATTTTTTAGAAAATCTCTCGTACCGGAAAACGTATTTTCTGTAATAATATATCCCGTTGACTGATAGGCGTATATACCTGAAGAAAACGAAAGATCCAAATTAAATTGATTATTAGTGATGCTTGCATTGTTTGTTGCACCTAACCTAATACCATAGAAATTATTTGAAAAGGTATTATTATCTATAGTTATACTTGGAGTTTTTCCTGAGTTATTTACTAAAAGAGCAAAATAAAATCCGGAAAAAATATTATTATCCAAACAATTCACAGAGGCATTAAAAGTTTCTATTCCTATATTTCTTGCAGCTATTGGTGAATTAAGGGATTGGCATTTACTTGATCAGTATGATTTATAAACATACATCCCGAAACTGTAACAGGTTTGCAACCATACAATCTTAGGTGGACATCAAAATTTTGACATACCGATGAATTTCCTCCCGGATAATGACTGTTAATAACGAACTGTGTATTTGTAAAATCGCCCTCTGAATCCATGTCAATTAGCGTTCCAACCTTATTATTAATAAAGTAAGCATTATTTGCCTCAATAATACCTCCACTAACAGCATGAATACCAACCAAAGCATTTTCGATAGTTCCGCCATTTCGGAGTTCAACAATACCACACGAATAGTTTTTAATGTCACCTATAACGGTAATTCCTTGCCACATTTCGTTTTCACAAGCATTTGTTAAAACGCCTCCATCAATGATGAGCTTGCCGCCGGGGTGGATGGTGATACGGGTATCTATATCACACTTAACTTGAGAGGTAACGGTTAATGTAATTCCGTTCGGAATGATGGTAGAACCAACTGCATGAACAGGAGTATTCCAAGTGGTATTTTGAATAATTGGTCCGTCAACGATAACGATAGGCAATCCTGAGTAACATCTTGCTGCACATACCGCATCGTATGCATTCACTAAACCATGCCCTACTTCATTATTCCATGTACCATTAGGATGAAGAGCAATACTATCATAATTATAATTATACAAATCTGTTCTTACTTTTTGGGCAGTACTCTCAATAATATCTCTTACCTCTTGTCCGGTAAGATTAGGATTTGCTGAGAGAACAAGAGCAGCAACGCCGGAAACGTGAGGGCAAGCGGCGGAAGTCCCACCAAAAAACCTTCTATAAAGTGTATCCAAATACTCTTCAGGATGAGGTTCCTGCTGCAGGGGCGCTTTTGGTCCTTTTGTTGTAGAAATATCTACTCCCGGAGCTACAATATCTAAAGCAAAACCATAATTTGAAAAAGCTGCTCGATTGCCATTATAAGTAATTGCCCCAACTGCAATAACATTTGGCAAACACGCAGGGAACACAACAGAGTTAGCATTAAAATTTCCTGATGCGAAAAGAACCACGCATCCTTTGCCATCTCTTCCTTGTATTACGGCATTATTAATAGCTTCAGTTATTTCATCATAAGCACCCGTAGCATACCAAGAATTACTAATAATATCGGCTCCATTTTGCCAAGCCCAGTCAATACCATCTGCTACTTTCATTTGTGAGAATGGAGTTCCTTCAAAAGAGTTGCTAACAGACATTAGCTTGCAATCGGTCGCTACACCTGCAATACCTATTTCATTATTTTTAATAGCGCCAATAATTCCTGCACAAGGAGTGCCATGATTAGAATCTATTAAACCTGTATAAACAATTTGTGGAGAAGTTCCGCTTTCGCTATCAAAACTTAATGGATATATATTTGCTTCCAAATCGGGATGGTCTAAAACAACGCCTTGATCAACAACGGCTACAATAACATTGCTACCGGTTGCTATCTGCCATGCATCGCATGCTTTTATATCTATTCCGAATATTCCGCCATATTGTCCCGTATTTTTCAACCCCCATTGGTCTTCAAAATAAGTGTCATTTGCACAAACAGTCGTAATATCCTCCATTAAATCGGGGGTAGCATTTTGAAATAACCCCGACTCATAGAATCGGTTTGCCAACTCCATAGCATTGGATGTTGAATTTACCGTAACACTCATCGCAAACCATAAAGGTCTTAAGCTATTTTGATATACGATTATAGCATGTTCTTTTTCAGCCTTCTGTTTGAGCAAAATAGTATCGTTTAATGATTTTAATTTCACATAGAGAGACCTTTGCAAGACAGATGTTAATATAAATATTTGATTGTTATTATTTTAACTTTAAAACAGACAGCTGTTTTTGTCTGTACTTTTTCTCTTGATAGAAAAAGTACCAAAAAGATC
>JAITUN010000308.1 GCA_031286285.1 Bacteroidales bacterium
AAAGTTATTTCGGTTTTGTGAAACATTTCCGGAATGATAATCATCGCACAATGACAGGCAGCGCCGACATGAAATGCCAAATGACCGGCTTCACGTCCCATGATGGAAATCAAAAACCAATTCACCGAAGCATGAGCGTCTTCATAGACTGTGGTGGCAATTCTGCAAGACTCTTCCATTGCCGAGATAAAGCCGAAAGTATATTGGTCGGGCGGCAAAGGCAAGTCATTATCAATGGTTTTCGGGACGTGAATGTTTTGTATTTTTACATTTTGACTGCCCAAAAAAGCCGACAGACGATTGGCGGTGGAGGCGGTGTCGTCGCCACCGATGGTTACCAACAGTTTCACATTGTTTTCTATAAAAAATTTGGTGGAAAATTCCGAATCTTTTGGTTTGTAACGGCTCATTTCGAGGTAAGACCCGCCTGTTTTGAAAATTTCATCGGCTTTGGCAAAGGTTATTTCTTCTGTCTTTACGATTTCTTTTAGCAGACCGGAATAACCTTTGTGGATACCCAAAATGCGATATCCGTCTTGTAAAAATGTTTTTGCAATGGTTCCTACTACGGTGTTAATTCCCGGCGCAGGACCTCCGCCACATAAGATGGCAACGGTTTTTTGTCTGTTTTCCAACATAATTTATTGATACATTTAATAATATTTCTATAATTCTTTTCTCATGCGTGAAGGAGCAATACCCAACTGTTCGCGATATTTGGCTACGGTACGACGGGCGATGCCGTATCCTTGTTTTTTCAACAAATCCAACAGTTTATCATCGGTGAGTGGGGATGATTTATCTTCTTTTTCTATCAATTTCTTCACGACCTGTTTAATCTCTTTGGTTGAAATTTCATCGCCATCTTCGTTTTGAAATGATTCGGAAAAGAGATTTTTCAACAAAAATGTTCCGAAGGGCGTTTGAACATATTTAGAACTGACAACGCGGGAAATAGTGCTGACGTCCATTTCTAATTTTTGGGCTATATCATTCAAAATCATAGGTTTTAAATCGCCTTCGTCGCCGGAAATAAAATATTCTTTCTGTACTGTGGCAATGGCATTCATCACCGCCATCAAAGTGTTTTTTCTTTGACGGATGGCGTCAATAAACCAACGTGCCGCATCAATACGATTGCGAACAAATTGTATAGCTTCCTTATCTTGAGAATTGGATTTACTGTTACTTTTTGAATAATGTTCCAGCATTTCCTGATAATCGCGACTGATGTGTAATTCGGGAATATGGCTGTTGTTGAGTTGAATATCCAACTTGTCGCCCGACATATAGAGCAGAAAGTCGGGAATAATGCTTTGGTTGGTTAAATAAATGTCGGGAGAGAAGTCGCCGGGTTTGGGGTTCAACTTCAAAATCTCGGCTACGGCGTTTCTTAGTTGCTTTTCGGTCATTCCTGTTCTTCTCATGATACGGTCGTAGTGTTTTTTTGAAAATTCGGAAAAATGTTTATCCAATACGATAATGGCGTGTCTGACGGCTTGTGTAGGCTTTTTGCGTTTCAGTTGCAGTTGCAGACATTCCCGCAGGTTGCGTGCGCCGATTCCCGCAGGGTCAAAGTCTTGTATCACCTGCAATATCTCAATAACATGTTTGCCGTCAACCTGAATATTTTTCATCACCGCCAAATCATCGGCAATAATTTCGGGGTTGCGGGACAAATATCCCGAATCGTCAATGCTTCCGATAATTTGCAAAGCTATCAGCATATCTATTTCGTTCAAGTCGCGCAGTCGCAACTGATCCAGCAATGATTCGTGAAAAGATTTACTCGAAACTATCGGAAATTCTTTCGTATCGTCATTTTCCGAATAGTTATTGGAATAGAGGCGATAGTCGGGGATATCATCTTCGTCTAAATAATCTTCCAACGAAAACTCGTCTTCGGGTTCTGATTCTCGTTCGGTCTCTTCGTTTTTATCATCTTTTTCTTCTTCCGGCATCTCAAAATCTTCGCTTTTATCTTCCTGATTGTCAGAACTATCTTCGGAAATATCCAATGCAGGATTGTTTTCTATCTCTTCTTTTATTCGCTGCTCCAATAACATGACGGGAATTTGCATCAACTTCATCAGGATGATTTGTTGAGGCGATAATTTTTGCCGCATCTGCTGCTGTAAGTTCTGCTCTAACATAAACCTTATTTAATGATAAACACTTTATTTATAATACTTTCGGAACATTTCAATGAAAGAATCCACGACCCTGAAGGCAAAGCATCAAGATTGACACGATGCCCCGTTTCAAGTTCCTGAAAATTGATTTCTTCCGAATAATGCAATTTTCCTTCCATCGAAAATATCCTCAACGTTCCGACCGGTACGGAAAACTTCGCTTTCAGTTGTACGATTATATAATCTTTTGCCGGATTTGGGGATAATTTCACTTTGTTTGACACATCATCTATTTGAAATATTGAGTTTGCAGCATCCACATCGCCCGATTTTCTCAATTCAATACGCCAACTTTCATTATAATATGTCAATATTCCCTGTATGTCATACCTTTGATTTACAGTAGGATAAAAAGTATAGGCTGCACTGTTGTGAACTTTGATAGTACCGTAACTGTCGGAAATTTGCCAATCACCGTTATTATCGGACAGGGCGGTACAGGTAACATTGTTCAGCTTTACAAACATGCTTTGATAGTTTTTTGATGCTTTTCCGGTATTGATGACAATGGGATAGGGAACAAGATACTTTATTTGCAACAGTTTATAACTTGTCAAACTCTTTATCTCCGTCAATCCGTTATAATCTGTTACCGTTCCCGTAACCTGAACGACATTACCTATCATGGTTTTACGATTGGCATCATAAATGTAAATGCCGGAACGTGTATTGGTGTCATCCTGAATGTAATAGCCATCGGAATAACTTGCCGTTACAATACCTGTAACAGAAACCTGCTGATTTTCGTAAGGCGAATAGTCGCCGTTGCCTTGAACTTTGGCTATCGGCATGGTTCCGTAAACATAATAACTGTATTTTACTGATTCTGTTCGTGTTCCATTGCTATTGACCACAACGCACAAATAGATGCGCGTATCTTGTTTCTGTGATGGAATTTGGGCGATCCAACGACCGGCTTCCAACTCCATAATTTCGGTATTTTCCAAATCGTCAAACGTAAATCCCCATGCCAACTGCACCGAAGAGATGTTGGAGGCGTTGGCAACCGTAGCCGATATTTCTACCGGGTTGGATGTCGTGGCAATAAGCGGCGTTTGCGCCATATTGCCGATTAAAACCGTTGCAGGATTTCT
>JAITUN010000315.1 GCA_031286285.1 Bacteroidales bacterium
GTCGAAGCAAATATCTTTCCCAAACGTATATGGTCGGTTTTCAAAAATATTTTTTCAATCTCATCGGCAATATTTTCATTATCAGCGACTTGCGAAAAGGAATGGGTGATACTTCCCCATAAAAAAATGAATAATAACAATAATCTCATCGGCAAAAGATTTAAAACCAAAACATATTTCCCCTGCAAAAAACACGCCAAAGTATGTTATTTTAATGTTATTCTCATTCAATCATTCAATTATTCACAATTCATAACTGTAAATATTGTATCTTTGCATCCTTAAAACCTTTTATATAAAATTTTAAAAAATGAAAAAAATTGCTCTTTTAAGTCTGATGCTGTTTGCATCATTGTGCATCAATCTTCAAGCACAAGTTAATATCGGTGGAAATCCGGTGAGTTTTGATTATGAAGGAAAAGGAATCCTCGAACCGCTTATTTTTGTTCAAACGCCTCCGTTGGATATGGCGGTTGTTGAGGCGGAAGATGAACAATGGGAAGCAGAACGAACGGCGGGAATGATGAAAATCGGACGTCGTTTTGGAATAGAGTTCGAGGTGGAGTATGATTTGCATTATTCCGGAACATGGACTTGTTTGCCCGATGGCGGAAAATTATGGCGTTTAGGTGTTGAATGTCCCGAAGCGCTCTCTATCAACTTGATTTTTAACCGATATCGCTTGCCTTCAGGAGCTACTTTATACATTTACAGCGAAGACAAACACGACAAAATAGGCGGTTTCACCGATTATAACAATCAAGCCGACAATTTTTTTGCTACCGATGTGGTGTTGAGCGACAAGATTGTTATAGAATATTACCAACCTGTTAATGCCGATTTTGACGGAGAACTGCGTCTTGCAACCATTGTACATGGCTATCGCGGTCCGGGCGAATTTACAAAAGGATTTGGACAGGCAGGATATTGCCAGCGGAATACGATATGTCCCGAAGGCGAAGGCTGGGAAGATCAAATCCGTTCGGTTTATGCCCTTTATAGCGGAGGTATGGAGTTGTGTTCGGGCGCTATCGTCAATAATACTGCCAACGACGGAACACCTTACGCATTGACGGCAAATCATTGTTGGCAAGCTGCGCAAAATCCGGGCATTTGGGTTTTTCGCTTTGGATGGGAGAGTCCGACATGTACTCCCACCACTAATTCGAGTTATAAAACCATGAGTGGTTCTACTTTAAGGGTGCGCACATCAACCAATACCTCTTCTACCGATTGTTGTTTGGTTGAAATCAATAACCCGATTCCTGAAGATTACAATGTTTATTTTGCCGGATGGTCGCGCTCAACAACAGCGCCTACATCAGGTATGATTATTCACCATCCGGAATTGGATATTAAAAAAATAACCCCATCATCAAATATTTCTTCAGTAACACAATATGTTTTGGGATGGCGTGCCAATTTTGCTGTGGGTGGTCCATGTACTGACCCCGGTTCATCTGGTTCACCTTTATTTGACCAAAATCATCGCATTATCGGACAAGAATATGGAGGACAGTCATACTGTGGAGCTTCTGCGTCATATATGTTCGATGTTTGGGGCAAATTCGATGTCTCGTGGGATGCAAATAATCTTGTCTCCTCCTATCATCTAAAATATTACTTAGACCCTCAGAATCTTAATCCGGAAACGTGGGACGGATACGATCCGACAGGAACACCAACAATAGTGGATGCCGAATTATTGGATATTATCGTTCCTGAAGAATTCTATTATTTTGCCGAAACCATTGAACCGGAAATAATAGTGAAAAATAACGGAGACGATGCCATAACCTCCGCTACGGTTTCCTATACCATTGATGATGGCGCTACCGTATCAAAAACATGGACAGGAGATCTTGCCGTCGGAGCAACTGCCAATATCACATTTGATCCTATCATGCTGACTTATGGAACGCATGTCTTTAAGGCTTCCGTAACAGTTGCCGAAGATAGCAATCCTGAAAATGATAGCAAAATCAAAGATTATGAGGTACAAGATTGTTTATTGAACGGCGTCCTCTTGCAGGAAGATTTTGAAGAAGACGGAAACTTACCGCCCTGTTGGCAAAACGTAGCGGTTTCAGGAACAACAACATGGGAATTTGTAACAAGCGGAAACAACGGAGAAGGGAATCCTGAGAATCCTCAAAGCGGATTGTATAATGCACGTTTTCAAAGCAATACTATAGGAAATACCGCTCAGTTGATTACACCGCCTATGAACCTTATCGCCGAATCCATACCACAACCGGTATTGGTATTTTGGCGTGCACAAGCCAAAGAGGATAACAAACAAGATAAATTGCGGATTTATTATAAAAACGCCCTTGATGCCGAGTGGACACTGGTAAAAACATTTTCCAATGATGTTCCCTCGTGGAAAAAAGAAACTATTTTGTTGCCTGAACCGAGTGAGATGTATTGGATTGCTTTTGAAGGTGTTTCGGGAGGAGGTCCCGGAGTGGTTTTAGATAATGTTTCGATAGTTCAGGCATTAGAATGTAATCCTGTTCAAAACCTTACACTTGAACAATCCGAAGAAAAAATCACTATCAGATGGGAAGCTCCGGAAAATAAAGATGACTTGAAGGGTTATGTGCTTTATGTGAACGGAACATGGTGGGGAATCATTCCGGATACATCTTTTTCCATCACTAACCCAGAACCAATAGATTATGAATTTTGCGTTGTTGCCTCGTATAACTATGAATGGTGTGAAGAAGCTCCGGAGGTATGTGTTTCATATTATGTTTCCATTGACGAAGTACAAAATAATTCCATCAAGATTCATCCCAATCCGACGAGTGGGGAGTTGGTAATTGACAATGGAGAATTGACAATTGATAATGTTGAGATATTTGATATAATGGGCAAAAACGTGTTATTACACCAATTGTCAACTGTCAATTCTCCATTGTCAATTAAATTCGATATATCGAATTTGCCCGCAGGCATCTATTTTATACGAATAACAACCGAATCGGGAGTTATAACGCAAAAAGTAGTAAAACAGTAATATTAACTTATGAAGAAAAACGGTATTTTAGTTCTGACGTTGCTTATATTATTGTGCATCAATCTTCAAGCACAAATTAATATCGGTGGAAATCCGGTGAGTTTTGATTATGAAGGGAAGAGGATCCTCGAACCGCTTATTTTTGTTCAAACGCCTCTGTTGGATATGGCGGTTGTTGAGGCGGAAGATGCGCAATGGGAAGCAGAACGGGCAGCGGGAATGATAAAAATAGGACGCCGTTTTGGAATAGAGTTCGAAGTGGAATATGATTTGCATAATTCCGGAACATGGACTTGTTTGCCCGATGGCGGAAAATTATGGCGTTTAGGCGTAGAATGTCCCGAAGCGCTCTCCATCAACCTGATTTTTGACCAATATCGCTTGCCCTCGGGAGCTACTTTATATATTTACAGTGAAGACAAATACGACAAAATAGGCGGTTTTACCGATTATAACAACCAAGCCGACAACTTTTTTGCCACCGATGTAGTGTTGAGCAACAAAATTGTTATCGAATATTTCCAACCTGTTAATGCCGATTTTGATGGAGAACTACGTCTTGCAACCATTATACATGGCTAT
>JAITUN010000317.1 GCA_031286285.1 Bacteroidales bacterium
AAACGTTCTCCACCTGATCCAAAAGAGACACAACCAATTTTCATACCGGCTGCTTGCATTTTTTTCATCATTCCAAGTTTTTCTATATATTCGGGATTTATATCATCCTCGCTAGATAAATAGGGAAATGGTAGTGTAGCACGTACCCATTCAATCCCAGCTTCTTGCATTAATGCATAATTTGCTGTACCGTCTTTTGGCGACCATGGGCTAATACCCACAATTCTTTTTTCCATACTACACCTCAATTTCTATTTATACTAATAATCAAATGTTGGATATATACTCTCCTACTTTATCTGGTGTATTTCATACTTAAAACCATTATTTTTGTATTCAGATCATATCGTTAGGTACATGCATATTCAAATGAAGCTTGAGTTAATGCTTTTGTCCACAGTAAACGTCAAATAATCGGGTACATGCAGAGTTTGTAATAAAAACAGATTTAAGTACTAACGATTTAATATATTTTTATGAAAGATAAATTATTTAAAAGCTCAATTCATAGCAGCCCATCATGCATCGCTGATTTAAATTCATAAAATTGTTTACGGATCAATTTCTTATGTTCCATATCTGGCAATCCATCGGTTTTATCAAAACCCTCTTCGGCAAGATAATAATTGAAACAATCAGCGATAGCAACAATATTACTTTCTTTCATAGGGTAGTATTTCATCAAGTAGTGACCAAAATCTAAATCAAAACTCATACGGTCAAGCTTCCCGTCCAAATATTCCTGAACAAATTCTATCAAAAAATCCATTCCGCTTTTTTTCGGCATTTTGAGCACCCTCATTGTCTGCCGGTATACGGCAATATTCTGGTATAGCCTCACCCCATGGCAGTAGTGAATCAAAGGCTATGTCTTTCGTGTTTGGCAAGGTTTCAAATAAAAATTCCAAATATTCAAATGGCCTTATCCCATTAGCCTTCGCCGTTTCGATAATTGAGTAAACGATTGCGCTGGCTTTGGCTCCGTTTACAGTATTGCAAAATAAATAGTTTTTTCTGCCAACGGCCACGCATCTTGCGGAATTTTCAATGCGGTTGTTCGAAAACTCCGCCCGTCCATCTGTGTATACATTCATAAGCCACTTATATTGCGATTGAGCATAATTGACGGCTTTGCCTGAAGCACTTTTAGGTAATACGGTCAGTTTTCCGAGCCAATTGAAAAACTTGTCGGCCAAAGGTTTGGATTGCATAAGCCTAAGCTCATATCTTTTATCCGCTTCAAGGTCTGCCCATTTGCTTTCCAGGTGAAACAGCTTACCGATCCGATATATTGCTTCCATGGCGATAGAAGACGCCCTTTGCTCCTCTGGTATCGCTTTCAACGCATCCACGAACTTTCTCCTCATGTGAACCCAGCAACCTACTAAAGTTATTTCAAGCGGGAGCGTATGATAGGCAGCATAGCCATCGCAATGTAATATGCCTTTGAAACCTGTAAGAAACTGTTTTGGATAAATACCTCCACGCCCTGGCTGGTATTCATATATTATTATATGATGTTCAGCATCGCCGCTTGTTCTATACAACCACATATAACTATCTGACGTTGGCGCCCTGCCTGGCTCATTAAGTGTTTGGATTACAGTCTCATCGGCATGAAGGATCTCGCGTTTTAATAGCCCCGCCACCATAATTTCGTAAATCGGTTTGAGCCAGTCATTAGCGCAGCGGATTACCCAACTCGCCATTGTTTGACGGCTAAGATATACCCCCTGCAACTTCCAATTCAGTTCTTGCCTGTATAACGGCAAATGCATGGTATATTTTTGCGTCATTATATACGCTACCGCCGATGGCGAAGCCAAGCTTTTCATAATTACAGGAGCCGGCGTTGGCGCTTTTATTATAGGCACATGGTCGTTTGTCTTTTCGCATCCCCGGCAAGAGTAAACTGATTGTTCGTGCTTGACAACCATGACCTTCGCCGGTATGATTTTTAATTCCTGGCGGATTTCGTGACCCATTACATGCAGTTTCCCACCACACTCCGGGCACGTCTGTTCATTTTCAGGAAGATTATGTACTACCGTTTCCACCGGCAAAACCGACAAGTCGTCTTTGCGTTTGCCAACCCTCTTGCGGCGTTTATAGGTTATTTGCACATATTCTGGTTCAGGCTCATCCAAGTTAATATCCACATCGTCATCGCCAAACAAGTGAAGTTGTGTGGGTGGGATTATATATTTTTCACTCTTGTTTCCATATTGACGCGACCTTGATAATCTAAACTGTTCTTCGTAGTATTTTACAAGGGCTTCTAACTCGGCTATACGTGCATCTTTTTTAGCTATGATTTCTTGTAAATTAATTATATTATCCATATAATTATTATACTAGTAAAAACGCCTGAAAGCAAGGAAATATCAGCATTTCAGACGTTTTTTATTAGATTTGTTTTATGCTTTTTTACTATTATCCGGTTTGAATATTTTGGATGCTTAGGCTTACCATTTCACATATTTATTGAAGCGTTTATTGTTTTTAAAATCGGTTTTTGTGTTTAATTTGTCTTTACATAATCCGCATAAGCGCAGTTGGCGCCAACGCTGTTTTTTGGACAATTTTTATGCCTTCCATTAACCATCTGAACTGCTGCATCGAAATTTGCCTTACCTCCTCTGGGCTGTTCGGCCACTGGTATGCGCCTCTTGATTCTAATCGTTTGTACATTAATACAAATCCGTCCCCGTCCCAAAACAACGCTTTGAATCTGTCGCGCCGACGCCCACAAAATAAAAAAATGCTGTTCCCTTCCGGGTCTATCATATATTGTTGCTGTACAAGTGCCGCAAGACCATCAATGCTCATGCGCATATCAGTATATCCGCTTTTTATATAGATATGTTTGAATATCGCTAAGTCTAATTTCATATAACGCTCACCGCCCGTAATATTGTAGTTATCATTTCCAGGTCAGCGCCATTTTTTATATGTATATCTGTCCTGCCTATATGAATAGTTAGTTTATACGTGTCATTTGAATCATCCTGGCTTTTTATTATCATAGCGTTGTTACTAACCTCACCAGGTATATATTCTGTAAAAACCGCCGGCTGTTTTGCCGGTACAGTGAGGCTACATTGGTTTTCTGTTTCTGCCAATATTTCATTCCTAATTTCATATAATCGGTAATAGTATGTTTTGCGATTGAGGCCATTTATTTCACACCATTTTTTTATTGATAAACCGCTGTTTTGTTGTGAGTTCACCATTTCTTTCCATTGTTTTATTCTTATTTGCCTTTTTACAGTTGCTATTTTCATAATAATATACCCCTTCCGACCTTTTTTAGACTTTTAGACATGTCTAGTTAAGTCTAGATTGGTCTAAAATTCCTTGGGTACATTATTCCATGGTTCTGGTTAGATTAGTATGTGACATCTGGTTTGACGCTTAC
>JAITUN010000018.1 GCA_031286285.1 Bacteroidales bacterium
ATTGAACAGTTTATTAGGTCTGATTAATCAACAAAAGTAGCGAACGAGTAGTGGTGGTCGCTTAGTCGAGTTAGTTTTATCGTATTCACTTCGTTCACATCACAAAACAAACCGCGCACTAGAAAATTACGGCAAAATCCCACTACAAGCATTTTATATAAAGAAAATTATAAAATGTCAATTTGGTATTTGCCGCAATTTCCTTGTTTTTGCCCTCGCGCCCACTCCAGCAAGGCATTGGGGCTTGACAGAGAAGGTATTGTGAGAATTGTCATAAAATTTTAAGATACCCCTAATCGTTTTGGAAAATGTATTATTTTTGCAGCGATAAAAAAAGAGTCAACGTATTTCAGGACAAGACAACAAAAAAGCAATTTAGTATGGAAATAATGACAAAAGAAGCAATTAGAAACGAAGTTGGGAAAACTTGGTTTTTAGCTGATGACAATATGTTAGCGGCTAAATTAATTTACATTTCTGGAATTAATGGTTTTGATAATTATCTTGGACAAAAAGACCAATATGATATTAAATCTGTAATTCATATTCAGGAAAAGCCCAAGGGTATTATAATGAGAATAGCTAAATTATTTTCTGCGAAAGAAATAGCTATAAGTTATAAAAATATCAAACAAATATCCCTTGTTAAATATGAAAGATATTCGATGGTTGAATTTATGTTAGAGGGACAGACTATCTATTTTGGACTTGACAATCAAAACTATTCAGACATTTTAGATTATTTAAAGTCATTAAAAAAAGTAAAATTAGAAGAAACTTTGAAATCAAATGTTCCGATAGAAATTAAACAGAAATTTGAGTCAATTTTGATGAAAAACACAGAGGTATTACCCATTAAAATGGACAACATTATAGCCTCTAAATGGAAAAGAGTTTTCAACTATTTAATTGATTCTCTCGTAATTTCGATTATTAGTATTCCCTTTGTAATTTTCAATTTAGACAACCAACTTCAACAAAGTCTTGTAACCCTTTTTGTCTTTCTTTTTTATTATTTAATAATGGAAAGTGCTTTTCGGACAACAATTGGAAAACTAATAACAAACACAAGAGTAGTGAATTTTGACGGTTCAAGGGCGGAGGATATTTTTAATAGAACTATTTGCAGATTTATTCCATTTGAACCTTTATCTTTTTTGTTTAGTAATAATGGATGGCACGATAATCTTTCTAAAACAATTGTAATTGACAGAAAATTAAGAAAAAACTACAGACAACGAGTGGTTTTATGAAAGCGGGGCAGTGGCTCGCCTGAAAGTTTGTGCAGATTTGGAAGTTTTGCTTAAGATTCCTGTCCTGGTTACCTATGGAACAAAAGACGAGAGTGCTCCGTTTAATGATTTTTTGCTATTTTTGCGGCATTGTGCAACAGGCACGCTCGTTAGGTGGTCGGTACGCCATTTCTCGTTTCACTTTTCTGTAATAGCTTACTCATTTCGATAATGGTTTTGTCATTTCACTTATGTCATAATTCTTTGGACATACCGGGCTAAGGTTAGAACCATATATGCCTAAATTGCTTCGCAGATCTCTTTCTCTAATTTCATCATCATCATATCTCATGTAGCCATATTTTTGCATAAGTTCATCCGAAATAAGAAATCCACGATAATTTCTACTATCAGGTTCTTCCAGTCTAAAGCACAAATTATACCACTCATCATTAAGTTTGACCACATTCCACACCGTATAAAAACCTAAACCAGGCTGTTGAGGATGGTCGCCTATGATAAACATATTTTCTATGCCAAGCCGATTCAATACTTCTTGTAACATTGCTTCATGAAGGACAACTTTACCCTCAAATAAACCACCACCGCACCACCATGTTTTTTTTAATCTTCCATCATCAAAAATAGGTAAATCGACATAATACATTTCATTTTTCCATATAGGACAAGGACAAATCACATCGGTATATTTATATTTTTCAAAATAAGCCCAAACACCATCATAAGCATTTTTAACTTTTTCAAACTCTGTTTTTGATGTTTCCGATATTTCTATCACTAAATCATTAAGTGCTTTCTGCTCTGCCGGGTAGATGCTATCCATTTTTGCAATAAAAACATCCACAGTTTTCCTACTTGCTAATTTAAACTTAAATTCCCTTACGGGTCCTTTAGTTCCATCTTTGGCTATATATAAAGCTTTTAAAATTACCTCATTATCCTCTTTCTGGGGTTCATCTTGAATTTGTATGAACTTAGACCCATCATATTTCTCACTTTTCTCCGTTGGTTCAGAGCCATCTATAGTATAATACACACCATCTCGGATAAAAACATTCTTCCTAAAACGAACACTTAAAGATTCTGTTATTATTAGCTTATTCTCTTCTGTTTCAGCATATTTAAAACCATATCTAAAATTATAATCTCGTTCGGTACTAAACCCTGAGTTAATTGGTATTATATTTTCCAATTCGCGTGAGGTCAAAGGAGGGGTATGATCCTCATATATTACTTCAGTGCAGGTTACCGTAATATCAATAAACTTTACCTCAGAACCTGAAATATGAATCTCTTTTATTGTATGTACATTCTGGCACATTGTTCCACCGATGACAATGTCATATGTGCCTGTTGCAATACCAAAGATTTGATATTGCCCTTGGTCGTCGGTGTACGCTCCGTTAACTACTTTATTATCTTGTTTCAGAACAATTTGCAGATATGGAATTGGATTGTCGACAGAGTCTTTTACTTGACCTTTAATGACACTTTGGGCATAAAGAGTGTTCCCTATTAACAAACACAATACCGTTGCAATTATTATTTTTTTCATATCGAATTTATTTGTCCTTTTTCCAATTTTTCATACCTTTTTGCTTTCTGCTACCGCCTAACGCCCGGCATATTGCCGTAAGTTGCGGCTTCCACAGCACTTCCCAACGAGCAACACGCGAGGCAAAATTAGCAATTATTTTCAAACGACGGTAGCGCCGCAATTTTGGCAATATGCCTGTTAAGCGATCGTCCGTTTGTCAAACAATGTTCTAAATAATTCAATTTCAAACCTGTCCATAAGTTATTTTCTGATAGAAGTTCGTTGTCCTAATTTATATGTGAATCCCAATAGAAAATTTGTTGAATTTGTTTTAATAGTTCCATTGTTCGCAACAGGAATTTTACTTACATTATAAAGTCCGAGATTATTTCTTACCTCAAATGAAAATGCAAAGTTTGTCTTAATGGGAACAGAAAGCCCAAGCCCTGTTGCAATACCTATGTCGAAACGTTTAAAGTACGATGTTTCTTCGTATGTTTGCGAAATTTTGCTCTCTTTAATTTTTACTACAGTAGTTTGCTTGATTAAACAACCAAAATATGGTCCAACATTTACAAAAAAATTAACTTTTTTACCAAATGTTGCCCGAACGAGAATAGGAAATGTTAAATAGTCATAGTTTGTATGTATCGTTGCTCTACCAACAAACTCTGACGGCTGGTCAACAGTAGTAATTTGAATATCCTTCATATCCTTCAATACAGACCCCTTTCTTTCATAAGCAATATTTGTCCGAAGAGAAAAAATCTTTGGGAAGTTATATTGAAAAAAAATTCCAGCCGAAAAGCCAATAGTAGGCTTGTGGTAATTTTTAATCATATCATTGCCTCTCATAAAAATTAAACTTGGGGCACACTCAACTCCAATGTCAAACTTGTTTTCCTGTCTGTGAACTAAAGTCTTTGAATTTACTTTTGTTTCCTCCTTTGATATGACAACATCTTGTGCAATGGCGGAAGTTACAAATCCAATTAGAACAACCAAAATTAGAGCTGTTTTTTTCATTTTTTATCCCTATTTTGTGTCGGGCGCAACTTCTATATTATTAATTATCAGATTTCAAATTCATTATTCAGTTGTTTTTTAACTACACACTTTCTGGGTGGCGCTTAACGTGGTGGCATATTGCACAACGCCGCAAAAATAGCAAAAAATCATTTTTTTCTTCAAACAGTGTGTCAGTGGATAAACCTATTTCAGAACAAAACACCATTTTTCTACTAAAAAGGGTCAAAACCAGGTGGAAAATGTTCATCGTAAAGATCATCTAATCTGTTCCATTTTTCGTCTTCGGAGCGTTTTTTTGATAGTATAAAAAAAGTATAAATGTAAATCGGGCACAAAAATACAACATTTTTTATTATTTTTGCCGACGTAAAAAGGTACGATTATGACAACGGTAACTTTAGAATATAGCAATAATAATGTTGTGCTTAATGGCATTTTAGAAAAAAAAAAAAAAATGCCTGATGTAAGAATGGTGAAAACGTTTGTTTCTAACACGGAAAAAACCACAACAAAAGTAGGAACACAAAAAATGAGTACAGCGGAACTGTATCGATTAGCAGAGAAAATCAACAATTCTATAGTTCCTACCGTTCCAGTAATGACAATGGAAGAGATAGTGCAAGAAGTAAGAGATTATCGCAATGGCAAATAGAACAGTGTTTGATACAAATATTTGGGTTAGTTATTTTATCGGCAAAAAAACCGACGAAATAATAAAAATGACTGAAAAAAGTATTGTTTTTCTACATTCAACACTTTCTATTGATGAACTGATAGGTGTTTTATCGCGCAAGAAATTTGAAAAATATAAGTTAAATCTCGAAGATATTTTTCTTTTTTACACCAATATTTCTGATTTTTGTCATACAGAACCTAAATTCAAAGATTGTCCTGACCCAAAGGACAACTTTCTTTTTGACCTTGCCCTACAGGGCAACGCCAAATATTTAGTTTCTGGCGATCCTGATGTATTGGAAACTCCGGTAACAAGCGAAATATTACAAGTTATGAAGTTACGGAAATTCAAAGAGAATTTGCAAGTTTGATATAATCTCTCCCGATTCTCTCATTTTCTACAGTTCTCTGTGTGAAAAGTGTAATTGTTTGATATTTAGACGGATTATTATTTTTCTTGTTTTCGGGAAAATTTTCCACAAAACTGGCGCACAACGCTCGTGCCTGGCGCACAACGCCGCAAAAATAGCAAAAAATCATTTTTTTCTTTAAAAAGGGTGTCCTATATTAATTTTAATGTATCTTTGTGGTTAATAATAATTTAACACTATGCAAGGAGAAAAAGAGTGGGTTCCAAAAATGATCTAAAAACAAACTTTCGTTAGAATGGATGTTTTCAGGTTGATTAATAATAAAAAGTAAAAAAAATAAAGAAAATTTAGTGTTGTGCAACGGCTACGCTCGTTAGTGGCAGGTATTCTTGTTTTTTACCTGTCAAACAGTACTCTCTATCGTATTTTTTTGCATCTCACTCTTCTTCCGGTTCAAGTTTAAAATACCAAAAAGGAAAATCATTTTCAATGTAATCATCAATATCGGTATAGTCATACAAGGTAGGGGTTATAGTATATATCGTTTTTCCTGACGTATTGACTTTGACTTTGTACCACTCTCGGGTATCCGGAAAATGTTTATTTTCATAATTTTGGCTGGGCGTTTTTTTATTATTGTAAGTAGCAACTATGTTCGACCGATATATAAGACCATCGTTAGTGGTATAGTTGAAAGTAGACCACTGGTAAGCATCTTGGTTTAGAAATAAAGACATTGCGGTTCCATCCTCACGATATATATCAACAAAAATAGTACCACTAACATGAATCTCGGTAGTAATTGATTCCACTAACTCACCTAAGGCTGTAGTGTGGTGGGCATATGTAGTAGAAAAGAGCGTATAGGGCAATCCATTGTTACTCCAAACCCCTATCAAATTAGGGTCAATACTGCCACTGACACCGCCACCGCCACCGCCATTGTTACCGCCGCCACCGTTGCTAGTGCTTTCTTTTTCACATCCTGCTAAGGCAATTAACATCGCTGTCAATAAGATACTGATTTTTAATAAGTTTTTCATAAAATTATAAATTTAAAACATGCCTCCACTCTCGGCTTTCGGCTTCTCCGAATTAAGTTTTAGGTGTATTTCCGGATTTTTGCAGCGGATTTCAGACTGATATTTTTCTGTTCTGCTCTTTCAGAACGATTGTTCATATTGACTTTCAGCCATTTTCGGTTGCCATGTCCACCACTTGCACCTAACGCCCAGCGGCTTGGCAGCAGGTGGGCTTAACTCTTAAATACAGCGCGAAAGTATAAAATTTCCTATCTGCTCAGAATTTGTCCCGCGAGGTAATGCCCCGCTTGCGCAAAACCCAAGTTAAGCGATGTGGCAGCCTTCCCACTATACTGTCCGACAACAGTTTTACTTCACCCGTTCAATTTCTACTGTTTTTATTTTTCCGGAATTAATATCCCTAAGTTCATAAATCATCTTATCGCTGTCAGAAATTTTTAACATAAAATATTCGCAGAAACCCAACGAATGAGTGTCTATTTCATTAATATTCAATACTTCATCTCCCAAATTAACTTGAGATTCTAATTCTTTATTCCAAATATTACTCACAATCATTTTGTCATTTTGAAAACTACAAGAGATAGCCCATGGACTTTCAATCGGCTTGCTTGTGTTGATATTGTCAAAAGGTTCAAAATAGAAGCGCTTGTTTCTATAATCCAAGGTGGGTTTTCCGTATTGAAAAAGTTTGGTACCTATTATTGAGTATGAAGCATTTGTGGTAGTAACGGTCACATCGTTGAATGTTAAGTTGTTAATAACAATTTCAGGAATGTTAAGTAAATAATTTCTTTGTTTTTTGTAGAATCCGTGTGATCCAAACACAAACGTTCCCTCAGTTTCTGCTATTATATCCCCTACATTACCTCCTAATTTTTTCGATGATAGTGTAAAAAAACCATCACCATTACCGGTATCAAATAATACATTATCCACTGCTTTATGCTTTCCATTTTGCAAAGTTATTTTTATGAAAGGGCGGCTTGTCCAAGATTCTAATTTCATTTTTTGAGACTCATTATGCTGTAGCAAAACTTCTTTAATGTCATTGGTAATGATAATCTGTTTATTCTGTACATCGAATTGCACTACTGAATTTCTTAGCATATTACTGCCAATAATTCCATCTATTTCAAAACATTCAGCCAATTTAGCTGCATCAGAGTTTGCAGGAAAGACAGCGCCCGGGGTGTTCTGAAATGTAATTCCATGAAGTTCTATTTCAGGAAGCACAATTAATCTCATTTTTGCTAGCTGTCCTGATGCATCACCGGAATTTATCTGCTTGATGACCTTTAAGTTAAGTTCTTCAAAAATTTTATTAGATATTACCAACATAGCTCCCGTATCAAAAATAAACTTATATGTCTTTCCATTGATGGTAACAGAAACTACCGGAATTCCAAGTACTTCTTGATACGGAATCTTTTTCAGATAATACTTCTGCTGTATTTTTCCTTGATTAAAAGTAAGGATTTGCGCAAAAATTGAGCATGTATAAAAGGCTAATAATACCAAAATAGCAATTTTTTTCATTGGTGTATCCTTTAATCACTATTTAGGAATTGTCCTGTTACATGATTATTTGAAACGTATCGCACTAAGTAAATAATCTCTTCGTCTTGACGGTGCTTTGTAAAAAAAGCATACCAAATTGTTCTATTACTTTTTTTGAAAGAGGCGTAGTATAAATCTTTTCCGTATCTCTCGAAATATTTTGGCGCGGGTTTATGCAAACGTATGGGCAGGGTTGTCTTAATATTTAGGAACAATTCCTTAACATATTTCTTTGATGATTCCTTAAATCCAAAGTACTCTTTTTCGTAAAGGGTTATAACAAGTTCGTCTAAGTAGTCAAGAACTTCTGGTAGTATTCTTACTTTCATTTCGCAGCGTAGATTTTGTCTATTTTATCAAGTCTTTCCATTGCTCTTTCAATAAATTCATCAATCGTAATGGCTCTGCGGAAGTCATCATCAGGCTCTAAAATTTGCTGTTCCCGAAAGGCAGTTTTACTTGCTTCATTAACTAATGAAAATGTTACTTCTACCTCTTTGCCAATGTATGAAGGCGGAATAGGCATAGAAAGCATTGCATCGTTGGGTATAATGATTGTACTTGTCATAATAGTTAGGTTTTTTAATTACGCTGCAAATATCCATAAATTTTTCCAATTACGCAAATGTATTTAAAAATTTATTGAATCTTCCAAATGGTGCCTTATGAAGTTAAATTTCTGGATGAAGCCTTAGATTTTTTGAAAAGTTACAATATCGTTTTGAATTACCTAACGTTAGTTTAAGTCCCTAATAATGAGTAATAAAACGGCACATAACGAGCATATTGTCAAAATTGCGGCATTACCTTCGTTTGAAAATATTTGCTACTTTTGCACGCTGGTAACTCGTAGGAAAATGTGTGTGAGCCGCTACCACGCGAAGCTGCAAAAACGTTGGCTGCAAGTGTGGAAAAACGTGTCCATAAAAGACTGAATATTTATTTGCACCAACGCAGGCAAGATACTCGCGAAGCCGTAAGAGCGGGATTATATTTAAAACCTTCCGTAAAAGGACGGAAGTAAAGCATTTTCTTATGGAAACAATAAAATGTACCTCTTGTGGAGAAACAGTATTATCCATAGATAAATTTTGCAAACATTGCGGAAAACCGAATGAACAAAAAACTGAAACTGCTGTAGCGGCGGAAAACCCCAATAAAAAATACGTATTAACTTTTGATGCTTTGGAGCAGAATATGTCTGAGTATCTTTATTCAATTGAAGTTGACGATATTTTTATCGGTAAACTCAAACCCGGAGAAAAACTTGAAACTTTTGTTAGGAAGGGGACACACTCTGTAACCTTAAAACAAGGTTACATTACTACCTTCAACTACATTTTCCACCGTCTTCTTAGAGGAAAGAAATTGGAAACTTTGGTAGAAAATAATCAAATAATTTTATTAATGTATGATAGGATGTGGGGAATAATTAAATACTGTATAGCCGACCCCACTACACGAGAGCAACAAAGGAAAGAATTGAAAGAAATGAAAATAGATAAGAAAGAGAAAGGAAGAATGATTGTGACATTGACAGCTAGTATAATTATTGTAATGTCCTGTTTTGTTTTGGTTATGATGCTAATTATTCTTATTATTCGGGGCTAATCGTTAATGAAATGCTAAATATTTAATCAACTATTATTAAATTAAAAAACATATAAAAAAATGGAAACGTATAATAATCAATACAATAATGTAGTAGTAAAGGATGGTCATCCTGCTTCATTCCGCAATACAGACGGAAGTTTAAGAAACATTTACACAGACGATGGCAGTTTAACCGAAGAAGGCAAAGAGGTAATGGCTTTCCGAGCAGCTTTATCTCAATCAAATGAAGATAATAAAAAGCGCAAAAGGAAAAGAAAACAGATAGCGTGGGCAGTTTCGGCAGCAGTAATCGTATTTTTTTTGCTGTTCTTCCATATATCTCTGGTAACGGCTTACAAATCGACCGGGTTGCCAAAGATATATCCTAAAGCGAGTCCAACCTTTAGCAACACTTTTATTACTCCTACTACTGTTAAGGAAATATTAGAAAGATACAATAATGCGTCAATTTTTGAGCAACAGTTAATTAGGAACGAACCTTTTGTTAAACTCTTATTTGATAAGGGTATTCTTTATTTTCAGGAAGAAGATGAAAAAAGACAAGAAAATAAATCCTCTTCTGATGTTAATTTAGACTTTATAAAAGAGATGGTAGATAATACTGTTAAAAATAACGAACAGACAGAATACTACACTCAATATCTTTACGGAGAATCTGAAGGGGAATGGGAAGTATTTAACGTAAAAATTATTTTTGGAAAAAAAGACATAAAGGTTGTTACTTCTGAAAAAACAAATACTTTCATTATAACAGGAAATCCTAAATATGATGAGGACTGTACTACCTACTATGTTTATTATAGTAATGATGCCGATAGGTATATAAGGGAAATTACGAGGTGCAAAGATCAAACAATTATCGTTCATGTAAGCGAAAGTGGAGAATATGAAATTTTCAAAAAATAGGAATAAACCAAGTGCCGTTCTCAATTTTGTAAAAAAAATGTAGATGTAAAGAAGTTAAAGAAACAATCAAATTAGTTAAACAAAAAAACAAAGCACTATGAAAACCAAATCTGTTCACAACAGCAATCATCAGCCTACTTTTTGCAAGATTAAATTCAAGGAGTATTTTATGAGTAAAAAAACTATGGCTTTTTTAGTATTTTTAATGTGTTCATCGGTAACATTATTCGCTCAAACTAAGGTTTATCAAGGGAATAGTTATACCGTTCTTGCAAGAATTGATGGATATAAAATTTATCAAGGCAATAGTTATACTGTTCTTGCAAGAATTGATGGAGATAAAATTTATCAAAGCAATAGTTACACAATTTTTGCAAGAATTGATGGAGATAAAATATATCAAGGCAATAGCTATACCGTTCTTGCAAGAATTGAAGGCATTATTACTAGAACTCAATTAGCAGCGATTTTATTGTTTTTATAAATAGAATTACGGATAAAAACTGAGCAGAGAGAAGTGGTGCGAAAGGTAGTGAAAGAGTAGTGGTGGTCGCTTAGCCGAGTTTGTTTTATCGTGTTCGCTGACGCTCACACCATAAAACAAACCTCACGCAAAAAATGGCTACACTTTCAGCCAACTTGGGTTTGGCGCAATGGCGGCATTGCCACGCGGGATAAATATTTGTGTATTTTCGCCGCCGTTGCTCGTAGGAAAATGTGTGTGAGCCGCAACTTCGCGAAGCCGCTGGGCGTTAGCAGCAATTTGTGGACAGCGTAACCGAAAACAGCGAAAGACAAGAATGATAACGAAATAGTATAAAAAAAAAATAAGAAATATAAAAAAGAAATTTTTATTTTTATCAATCGTATTAATTACAAGCATACAGTATTAGCAATAGCATTCACATATATTTAGTTTTATATCAATAAATAATTTGTTTTTATGAAAAATTTACTTATAATAATTGTATTTTTGGTTTCGTCAACAATAGTTTTCGCACAAGAGTTGAAAGATCCAACATTAAAAGCACCGTTCACAGAAAGTAGTGGTAATTTTTTGGTACTTACTTCTTTCGATAAAATTGGAAAGTCAGATATTACAATTGATTATATCAAGAATTTGCGACAAGAGTTGAATGATTCTAAAAAAACCATTTCAGAACAGAAACAACAATTGAATGAAAACAAGAAAACAATATCTGAGCAGCAAAAGCAAATCAATGAACAGAAAAAGGAATTGGAAGAATTGAAGAAATCAATTACTCAATTAGCAAGAAAAGTTGAAGATTTGGAAAAAAAAGTAAAATAAAAAACCGACCTCAAAAATCCATTCTAATCAAATAAAAACAACCGCAAAAATAAAAAAACAACAAAATGAGAATAGTAAAGTATCTATTATTAGGTTTTTGTTTATTAACGGCGACAAAAACATATACACAAACGTTAAGCGCTACGGAAATAGTGAAACGTGCAGATGACAATCGGCGAGGTAAAAGTTCGTATTCCGAGATGAAAATGACCATCGTGCGACCCTCGTGGACACGAGAAATCGGCATCAAATCGTGGGCAAAGGGAACGGAGTATTCGCTTACGTTGATTACCTCGCCCGCAAAAGAAAAAGGACAAGCCTTTCTCAAGCGTCAGAAAGACCTTTGGAATTGGCAACCAAGTATTAACCGAATGATTAAAATGTCGTCTTCGGTAATGGGTCAGTCGTGGATGGGCAGCGATTTTACCAATGATGATATGGTACGGGAATCATCCACCGTGAACGATTATACCCACAAGTTGGAAAAGACGGAAAAAGTGCGGGAGTACGAGTGTTATAAAATCATTCTCATACCGAAAGAAAGTGCAGCGGTGGTATGGGGTAAAGTAATTACGTGGATTTCAATAACAGATTTTGTTGAGATAAAATCGGAATTTTACGATGAAGACAACGAACTTGTAAATACCATGAACGCCTATGACATAAAATTATACGGCAACCGTAAATTAGCCTCGCGTATGGAAATTATACCGGCAGACAAACCCAAGCAAAAAACAGTGATGACT